>JAYSTT010000658.1:0-5070 GCA_043719495.1 Ferruginibacter sp.
CATACCAATATAACTAAAACGGCTGCCATCGGTACCGCCTCGTATGCTTTCTTTTTTTATGGTAAGCCCGGCACGCTGTATGGCTTCGCCGGCATAAGCAGCTACCTGGGGATAATTATTTAATACTTCCTTCATATTGCGGTATTGCTCTGTGGCATTGTATTCCATTAAAGCACCAGAATATTTTGCAACAACCGATTGGGCAATTGTTTTTAAACGGCTATGGTGAGCCGCTAAGCCTTCGCTGGTAAAATCACGTACAATAAATTGCAATGTAGCTTTTTCGGCAATGCCATTTACTGTGGTAGGATGTACAAAGCCTTCCATTTTTTCTGTAGTCTCTGGGCTCCATTCATTTTTTGGCAGTGCATCCAAAACTGCTGCTGCAACTTTTAAAGCATTTACTAATTTACCTTTTGCAAAACCCGGGTGTACTATTACTCCGCTGATAGTTATTGTTGCAGCGTCGGCACTAAAAGTTTCATCTTCTAAACTTCCGGCTTCGCCACCATCTAATGTATAGCCAAACTGTGCACCTAGTTTTTGCATATCTACTTTTGCAGTGCCCTGCCCCACTTCTTCATCGGGTGTAAATAATATTTTTATATCGCCATGTTTTACTGCCGGGTTTTGTATAAAAAATAATGCGGCTTCCATAATAGCAGCTACCCCACTTTTATCATCGGCACCTAAAAGTGTTAGGCCACTTGCAGTAATTACACCGTAGTTAATATGCTCTTTTAAATAAGGCGAATTGCTGATGTTTAAAATTTGTGTGGTATCATCGGGCAACACAATGTCGCTACCATCGTAATAACGGTGATGGATGGGCTTTACATTTGTGCCGCTGCAATCTGGTGCTGTATCCACATGGGCACAAAAGCAAATAATCGGTATGTTTTTTTTATCGCTGTTGCCTGGTATTGTAGCGTACACATAACCATATTCATCTGTAGTAGCATCAGTAATACCCATGCCAAACAACTCCCGGTGTAATAATTTACTCAGGTCTTTTTGTTTTTCGGTAGTAGGATGTGATGTACTGGTGGGTTCACTTTGTGTATCTATCTGCACATAACGCATAAAGCGGTCGGCAATACTGTCGGGGCTAATGTTTATCATGCAATGAAATTAATGGATAATTTTTTAATGAATAATGGATAACGAAAAATATTTTAAGGTTTATTCGATTAAAAAAGGAGGAAGTTAAGATAAACAAAAAGCAGCCTGCTTTCGTAAACTGCTTTATTATTCATTATCAATTATTTCATTATTAATTAATTTCTACCAATTCAATATCAAATACCAATTCCTGTCCGGCTAAAAAATGATTGGCGTCTAAAATAATGATGTCTTCTTTAACTTCCACTACAATTACCGGAACGGGTTGGCCCTGGGGATCGGTTAAAGTTAAAGGCATACCGGGTTCCAATTTCATATCGGCTGGCACATGCTCTTTTGGAAATTCAATAATTGCATTAGGGTCTTTTTCGCCATATCCTTCTGCAGCAGGGATGTTGATAGTTTTTTTATCGCCAATAACCATACCGGGTATTGCGGCATCAAAACCTTTAATCATTTGCCCGGCACCAACGGTAAAACCAAGTGGTTCTCTTCCTGCAGAAGAATCAAATTGTTCGCCATTTACTAATTTTCCTGTGTAATGTACTTTTACATTATCGCCATTTTTTGCTTGCATTGTTTTTGTTTTGTCCCAAACCTTAAAAAAGGTTTAAGAGAGATTATAAAAAAATAAGCCTGCAAATTAATACATAAACGGCAGCCGTAATTAAAAAAAAATTCACCAACTTTACCGCATGAAAAAGATACTACTGGGTTTAATTGTGCTGACCTTTTATTGTAAAAGCGGAATTTCTCAATCCGCTACTATTAAATCCGAAATCGACAATCTAAAATCTAAAATTACCCCCGGTGCGGAAAGGGTTGATGTATACCTTCCCTACCTTAAAGGTAAGTCCGTAGCGGTTTTTGCAAACCAAACCAGTTTGGTAAACGGTACACATTTAGTAGATACATTGATTAGCAGGGGCATAAAAATTGTAAAAATATTTGGGCCAGAGCATGGCTTTAGGGGTAATGCCGATGCTGGCGAACATGTAGGTGATGCTAAAGATAAAAAAACAGGTATCCCGGTAATAAGCTTGTATGGCGACCATAAAAAACCGACGCCAGCCGATTTAAAAGATGTAGACATTTTGATATTTGATATCCAGGATGTAGGTGTACGTTTTTATACTTTCATATCTTCTTTACAATATTATTTAGAAGCTGCTTTAGAAAACCATAAGCCTTTGTTGATACTGGACCGCCCCAATCCCAATGGTTTTTATGTAGATGGCCCTGTACTGGATATGAAATTTAAAAGTTTTATTGGTATGCAGCCCATCCCTATAGTTTATGGTATGACGATTGGAGAATATGCTTTACTGCTAGCAGGAGAAAACATGTTGTCCAAAGAAGCCAATGCAATAAATGCATATAATGTAACTACAAAACCAACTGCAGATACTCCTTTTCATGTAACCGTTATTAAATGTAAAAACTACGACCATACCAGCAAATACATTTTGCCTGTAATGCCTTCGCCCAATTTAAAAACCATGCAGGCTATTTATTTATATCCATCCACCTGTTTTTTTGAAGGCACTGTACTTAGCGAAGGTCGGGGAACGGATGCCCCATTTCAAATGTATGGCCATCCATCCCTGCCAAAAAATTTATACGCTTTTACACCAGTGCCCAACGCTGGTGCTAAAAGCAGCAAATGCTTTAACCAGCTTTGTTATGGCTGGTATTTAAACGGCAGCAACGAAGAAATTTTGAAAAAAGTAAATAACAAAATTCAATTAAAATATTTTATTGAGGCTTACAAATTATTTCCGGGCAAAGACAGTTTCTTTTTAAAAAATAATTTTATAAATAAACTGGCGGGCAATGATGTACTGCAGCAACAAATAAAAAGTAGCAAGACCGAAGCAGAAATAAGAAAAAGCTGGGCAGCTAAACTAAATACCTTTAAAATAATTAGGAAAAAATATTTATTGTACAAAGATTTTGAGTAAAATATTTTTTATCCTTACTTTAGCCCAAATACCAGTATCGTATTGAAAAACTTAGTTCCTTTTAAGGTGTATCCGTAGTTTATTACTATCTCCCTTGCTAAACACATAAAATCATATATCCCCTGTATAATTTTATTACTTATTATTTGTATAAATCATTAAATTACATAAAATATCCCCCCATCTATTTAATAACATAAAAACTTCACCATGAAAAAGGTATTTATTTTTATTTGCCTGTTTGCATCAATTACCCTTGTAAATGCCCAGCTTTTTAAAAAACTTAAAGACAAAGCTGCAAATGCTTTAGATAAAAAGCCTGAAGAAAAAAAACCGGCAGACGCTGATAATAATACTAATGCAGGCAGCAATGCCGACAACGCTGCTAATAAAACCGCCAAAGTGCCTGCTGCCCCACCTGCAAATGGCAGTTTATCTTTTACTTTAGATGATGGCGAAAGGTTTATGTATGATGAAGCTAAAATTTATGTGCTTAAAGGCACCCAGTTAGGCTGGCAGTTTGTAACACAAAAAGGAAAAGAATTTTATTTAATTGATAACGGTAACCGCACCGGGCCTTTTAGTGTCCCTTCAATTGAATCTGCCAATAGTTCCTCCAATTTAAATGATGATGGTGATGGAGAAAAAGTTGCTAAGGAATATACCAAAACTGTAAATGGAAAATTAATGCTGGTTTTTAACGGCAAAAGTTATGGCCCATTTTTTATGATTTCGGAAATGCAGGTATCGGCTGATAAAAAACATTTTTTTGCGTTGGTAATAGAGGGTGCAAGCTTAACTGCTATGAGTGACGGCAGTAGCTTAATAAGTGATATTGGTACTTCTCCTCTAAAGCTAAATGGCATTGGCACTAAATTAATGGTGAGCCATAATTTTAAACATGCTATTGCTGCTGTTATGGATACAAAAGGTAAAGGAGAAGTTTATATGGTAACAAGTGAGGGCAAAAAAACCGGCCCTGTGGATATGATGAGTGCAATGGGAAGCAATGGTGAAACCTGGCTTAGCGATGATGGTACGGTGTATTCAATTCCATCGCAGAGCCCGAGGGAGTTAGTTGTAAATGGTAATGGCGTAGCAAAATTTGCTGTTGATATTAGCCGCAGCAGGCTCGCCATTGCACCCGACCCTGCAAAATCTGTTTTTTATGATGAGGGTACCCTTTACAGAGGTGATGGCACAAAAGAAGTGGATAAAAATGTTGTATTTCCGCATATTGCCGCTATAAACGGCGCATTGTATTTGTGCTGGTTTCAGGTTTATAAAAACCCCGAAACAAATAAAAAGGATGTATATGTTTGTAAAAAGCCGTTATAAAAAAACTGCTTTATTATTTTTACTTTTTGCTTTACTGTTACTAATATTTTTTTACGCCAAACAACATTTTTATCCTGTTGATTTTGGAAAGACTTTTGGGCCAAAATCGGATAAGGCAAAACAACAGTTGCAATTATTAAACAGCAGGTTTGATGTATGTGTTTCTCTATCCGGTAAACCTGCAAAATTTTTAAAAGCCATTGTTTTTCCCGAGGTAATGCGTTTTAATGAAGTTACTGATGGTATAGAAACCGAAAGTTTGCATGTATTATATGTACAGTTTGGGGAGGAGTATGCGAATTTTTCCATTGGCATTTTTCAAATGAAACCTACTTTTGCCGCAATAGTTGAAAGCAAAGCCAAACAACTTTTACCCGATAGTATTTACAAAGAATTGCAACTGAACTATAAAAATGAAACCGAAAGTGAAGAAAAAAGAAAAGAAAGGATTAACCGGTTAAAAGATACGGAATGGCAAATGGTTTATTTAGTTGCTTTTGTAAAAATTTGCGATGCCCTTTATACAAATAAAAATTTTGCAGACGACAATGAAAAATTAAACTGGTATGCTACCATATATAATGCAGGTTTTGACAGAACAGATGATTATATTTTAAAAAAAATAGCCGCTTCAAATTTTTACTTACAA
>JAYSTT010000659.1:0-12193 GCA_043719495.1 Ferruginibacter sp.
GCCATCAAAAGCTTTGCTGTTTTACCTGCAGGACAAACATGTTGTACATTTTCCTGAATAAATGGTCTGCATAATTCGTATTGCTGAAAACTTGTCCAGAAAATTATATCTGCAACAGCAATATTATTTTTTATTTCATCCGATAAATTACCCACCAGCTCATAAGAAGCAATGGCTTTTATACCATCTGCAATCCAATGACTTTTACTTTTATTATTGGTGACAATTAAAATATTATTATCTGCAACATTTACCAAAGGGCTTTTAAAAACTTCAGATAAAAAATCAAATCCCAAACCATCGGCGCAGCCCTCTACCCAAATACCTTTTTTGGCTAAGCTGTACCAGGTTCTTGTGCCTGCTGCCCAAACCCTTTTTTGCAGCAAAGTATTTTTTATTTGGGTGGAATGAACTGCTTTATGACTGCTGATAAAATACACCGTTGCTGCATCTTCATTAACCACCTCTAAATAATTATAGGTAAAAAAATCTTTCATGTAATCGGTAGAGGAAAACAATTTTTTACCCGAAAGATTTAATAAAGTTTTAAAATCCCATTCAGTAAAAGCTCTGGCACCGCCATCTTTACCAGAGGCGTAAGTAAATGAAATGGCTGATGTATCTAAATGAAATACTCCAAACTGTTGTGAACATCCATAACCATACCGCTGTGCATATATTCTTTCTTCAGCAATAGCATTGGTCAGTTGCGTATCTTTTATGGTATTTAAAATTTTAATGGCATCATTATTACTATCCATAGTTTCTGCAACTATTGCACCCTGGCCCGCAGCCGGCGGACATTCAAATAACGGCAACAGCATCAACTTTTTATTTTGTAATAACTCCTTCACTTTTTCTTTTGCAGGTTCATATTGTAATAAACGATTAAGGCCGGCTGCTGCTAAAATAATTCCGTCATAACCACCGCTGTTTAATTTTTGCAAACGGGTATCTACATTTCCTCTTATTGATTCGGTGTGCAACAACAAAGGTTGTTCACTTAATTTTGGTAAGGCTTTTTGCAAAAAGCCAGTCGCCATATTGCTTCGCCGTGGCGATGATGTACCAATAATTATTTTCTCGCCACTAATTATTTTATTTATCACAGTTTCATTAAAAATGGCTACATCATAAAGCAAGTCCCTGTCAATAATAGCATGTTGTCCAGCTGTAAAAAAATCAATGCTACTTACATCTTTCATAGAGTGTATAGCAAAATCTGCCTGTTTACTGCTTAAATAATCCTGAATTTCTTTGGTAAAAAAATCTTTGCCTTCAACCAAATGTAATGGGGTAGTTTGTTCTTTATCACCAGCAGTTTCAATAACTGTTACATTGATTTTAACATCAGGAAATAAGGTTGTTACTTTTTTTCTAAAAATTTCGGCCTGTGCTAAAGAAAGCAAGGAGCCACGGCAAGCTATGTTATAGGTTGATTTCAAAAAATTACAGCATAAATATATCATTCAAAAATACAAGGGTATGTTGTATAAACTGAAAAATGAACCAGTTTCGGTATTAATAATACAAAATGACAGCTATTTCTCTAAAAAATTTTGCTAAAAGTTATTAAACCTTATCTTTGCCCTCCGAAATTAAAAAGGGAGTTTAGCTCAGTTGGTTTAGAGCATCTGCCTTACAAGCAGAGGGTCACAGGTTCGAGCCCTGTAACTCCCACAAAAACCTCACATAAATGTGAGGTTTTTGTATTTTAGAAATTATACAACCTGCTGTTACTTACAATACTTTTATTACCGCACTGTTATTGTATCTGTTAAATACACATTGCCTGTTTGAGAAAATTTCAGAAAATAAATACCTGCCTGGGGCGCACTGAAACTATAAGTACTTTGCCTGATTGGCACATCCTGGGTACAAATGCAACCCTCGTATTTGGCAATCACATTTATAGTAGTGGTATTGCCATTAACAATTTGTTCATAATTACCAAAGTTACCGCAACCATTAAAGCAGGTGAACAAAATTTTTAAATCAATGCTTTGATTAACTGCTGTTGTTTTTGAGCCTTCCACTTTTACAACAGGGGATATAAAAAAATTATAACACCAGGTATCTCCCCCATCAGTGGCTTTGCTACATCCGGTAAATATTGCGTTTAAAAAAATAAAGACAGTTAAAATATAAAAATTCCACTTCTTCATCTGCCTGTTTTTTGTATGACAACAAAAACTTTAATAACGTTGCCTTTATACACTAACTTAAAGCATTGTTTTATTGTTTACCTGATTAGTTTAATAGATTACATAAAAAACTACCGTAAAATATTACGGTAGTCAGGAAAAAAAATTCTATCTTTTATCTTGCTGCAAGCCCATTTGCACCAACTGGTATTCCAGTTACTGTTTGCACACTGCTTAAACTTCCGTTATTAGCAACAGCATAAACACCAATAGTATGACTGCCTGCATTTAAAATGTACAAATATTTTGAATTGCTGCTTAAAGCTGCGTCAATTGGCCCCATATCAGTTGTAGCTGCAATTGCAGTATTTACAGTTATACTGCCGGTATTTTTGTTAACATTAAAAGTTGAAAGATTATTGCTTGCAGTGTTAGTAGTAAAAGCGTATTTACCATTATTGGTTATTACCACCCAGCATGCAGCACTTTGGTTTGCCCCAACAGGGCCGGCAATTAAATATATTGTTCCATTATTATTTACATGGTAAGATGAAAGGGTACTTGCACCTGGCGCACCACCTACTGCTTCTGATACAAAAATATTACCATTGCGTCCCGGCTCAAACCCAAAAGGAGTTGGGTTAGCAGATGTAATGGAATGCATTATACCTGGTACTCCCCATTCGTTAACTGTGTAAGTAATAATTTTATTAGTTGCTTTTTCTGTAACCACTAAAACCTTTCCATTATTTACAAAAGCTACTTCAGCTGCACCAGATGCAATAGAACTTAAAGGCCGGGTTGAGTTGGCAATTGCTGTTAGCTTATTATTATTTCCCAGCTTAAAGCCCGAAATGTTACCCGTACCTCCCGCATTTAGCACGTAAACAATATCTTTATTTTGCGTAATACTTACCGGCCTTGTACCACCAGAGCTTACAGTTGATTTTAGCTGCAGTCCATTTTCTTTTATTTTAAAAGATGAGATACTGTTACTTCCCGGATTTACCGCCAACAGTACATCATCATCTTCATCTCCTTCTGTTATTATAACGGCATATTGATTACCTAAACCACCGCCAGTACCTGTGCCACCAGTAGCATAGGATGTATTATAAGTTAATGTACCACTGGAACCCCGTGTATAGTCCAACACAGCATTACCACTTGCCTGGTTACTTAAAGTGTATACATGCCGGCCACCTTCAAATTCTTCTTCATTTTCGTTTCGGCTTGTACCGGCTGACAGCGTTTCGTCAATTGGCGTTTCCACAGGTAATAAAAGTTTGGATTCTTTTTGGCATGAGGCCAATGATAAAGCAGTAACTGCAAATACCACAATGTTTTTAATTTGTTTCATAATTGTTGATTTTGATTGTTAAAAAATAATTTCTGAATTATGTTAGCTGTGGTTTTAATTGGCGAATTGAATTTTAAAACTGAATTAATATATTTTTTTTTGCAATAGAATTCCTTCCCGGTATTTAACCGAAAAAAATAATTTTTAAGATGATTAAGAGAAAGGTTACAGATTTAATAGGCACTATTTATAGCAATACTGCATATCCAAATAAAACTGAAAATTGTTTACACCATATTAAAACCCGGTTATTAGTGGTGTAATTAAATGACGAATTGAGTTCATAAAAAAAACTTCCGTATGTTGCTTTTAACAACCCAACTTCCTGGTAAGGATTGGCCGAGTTATTGGGCGAAATCCAGATTCTTAAATCGGGGCCTCCATCGGTTTTAAAATTATCAAATACCAGGTAAATCTTATTGGCAGCATCTTTTATAACTTTTACTGTGCCGCTACTTGCATGTACAGCACTTACAAAACTACCAGTTGCTATTGTTATTACCGCTGTGGGTAACATTTCATTTACAACAGCAGGTGTATTATTTTCTTTTTTGCAAGATGTACACAATAAAATACCCACAGATGCAAGAACAATTAGTTTTTTCATTTTACAGTTATTATACAGTTCAATAAGAAGTTGTCGGACTTTTAACAGTTACAGAGTATTTACACAATTATATGTCCATTGGTTTTGTAATAAAATATTTTTTTTTGATAGCTTATAAATTTACTTTTACACCTACAATTATTTACGCTTCTTTTGACTGAACTAAAAACATATACGGAAACCGATTTGGTAGAATCCCTTAAAAAAAAGGAAAACACAGCATTTCAATATCTTTATAATAACTATAAAGGGGCACTTTTTACTACAGTAAGACAAGTAATACCTGACGAAGAAGTTGCTGCTGATGTGTTACAGGAAGCTTTTATAATGGCCTGGAAAAATATTGACAAATATGATGCAGAAAAAGGAAGGCTATTTACATGGTTGTTTAATGTTACCCGTAACTGTGCCATTAACACTCTACGGTCCAAAAATTATAAATCGCAGTTAAAAAACGAAAGTTTAGACAATTACGTTAATTATTTAGACGAAAATAATACACAGGTTCTTAATATTAACCAGATTGGACTAAGAAAACAGGTACATCGGTTAAGGGAAGATTATAAAAACGTTTTGGAGCTTTCCTATTTCAGCGGATTTACGCATGAAGAAATTGCCAAAATATTAGTTATACCGGTTGGAACGGTAAAAACAAGATTAAGAAATGCGTTAATAGAATTACGCAAACAATTTATATAATGGATATTAATAATTATATATCATCGGGTATTATAGAAATGTATGTTATGGGCATTTGCTCTGCCCAAGAAAAGACAGAAATGGAGTTGCTCCGTAATCAATACCCGCAATTGAACGAAGCAATTACAAAGTTTGAAATTGAATTTGAAAAAAATGCCCTAAACAATGCTTCTGAAACAGGCAGCAAACTCGACAATAAAATACTACACTCCCTAAACACAATACAAACTCCGGTAGTAAATATTAAAACTAAGCAACGCAGCATAAATGAAATCAGCTGGCTTAAACCTGTTGCAGCAGCTGCAATTTTATTATTGGCAGTAAGCAGTATTTTTAATTATACCCAATATAAAAAAAATCAGGAGCTTGCATTAAATACAACTGTTAAACAACCTCCATCATATTCTTCTTTACCTGAAAGTGATTATAAAATTTTAAAAGACCCCGGTATTACACCTGTGGCCCTGTACGGTGTGGCACCGCATAATATTTGCCGCTGTACTTTGTTTTGGGACAAAAGAACCGGGAAGGCTTACATGATGATTCATCATTTAGTACCCTCTAACGAAGTAAAAAAATACCAACTTTGGGCAATGGTTAATGATAAGCCGGTAAATGTGGGTTTGTTACATGATGAAATAAGGGATCGCTTTATAGAATTAAAAAATGTGCCTGAAACTGCCACAGCTTTTATTGTTACACTTGAAAATGCAGCCGGAAGTACAACCCCCACAGTTGAGCAAACTTATTTAAGCGGAAGAATTTAACAGGCTGTTTAATACTTTTTTACCACAGGTAATTTATATTCAGGCCAGTGCTACTTATCTAAACTGTATTTATTTTTTTTAGTTACTTCTTCCCAATCGTCTGTTCTAAATGGTGCTGCAGGAAAAAGTTCTTTGTTAAATAAATTACCTTCCGATGCATCATCCACCCAATTATATCTTACAGCAACTGGTTGCAACACATCATCATTAAAAACAACAATCTTATCAGCTTTAATTATTGCTTTTGCAATGTGGAATTTTTTATCGGCCTCGGCAATTTCAAATCCTTTTATATATCCGTACTTATCTTTTACAAGCCACCCATTACCAATATGCTTAAAGGATAATTCAATTTGATTACCTGCCAATTTCATGGATTGATAAACGGGGCCTGTGAATTCCCCTGATATTTCATACGTATCATGCAATGCAATTAAAGCCAATCTTTTGCCTACATCCTGTTTATTTTTTGGATGAATATCTTTTGAGTCGCCAATATCTGTTATAACTGCCATGCCTGTATTGGGTAATGTAAGTGTCATCGCTTGTGCCTCCCTGAGTTCGGCCCAGTTACTTCCGTTATTGCTGTTAGCATCGGCCGAACCAAAAGTAGCGAGCTGCACAAATAAGAAAGGAAAATCTCCCTGCTTAAAATGCTGGCGCCAATCTTTAATCACTAATGGAAAAGCAGTCCTATACTGATAAGCCCTTTCAGCATTACTTTCGCCCTGGTACCAGATAGTGCCTTTTATTGTAAAGGGTAATATTGGATTTATCATACCATTAAATAAAAGCGACGGAAAATCATTCGGGCCCATACCAGTATTAGCTGTTCCTGCTACCGATTCTACCCTGAACATCCATTCGCCAAAAAGTGGCAACACGGTTTTATCTATTGTAAGTTTCATAGCAAGAGAATCGCCATAAATACCACCACCACCCTGCTGGTCTGTCACTTTTACAGCTATCACATTTTTACCTGCTTTTAAAATACCAGCAGTTATATTATATTTTCTGGGTTCATCCCATTTCGCAATTCCTCCCACTTTCTCGCTATTTACAAAAGTTTCATCAATGTCATCAATTTTAGCCAGTTCCAATATTGCAGGTTTGCCAGCATCAGCTTCAGTAATTTCAATCGTTTTTCTAAACCATGCAATGCCATCCAATCCCCGAAAACCACGCTCTTCCCATACACCCGGCAATTTCATCAATAGCCATTTGCTGTCATCAAAACTGCTGTTTTTCCATTCGGTTGTACCGGATTTATTATCAATACTACCCTGTGCTTTTTTTATGTTTTCTAAAACTGCTTCGCTCCGTTTTTTTATTATCTCATCCACATTACCTACTTGCATAGTAGCTGTAATATCTTTAAATTCGTCGCTTTGTGCAAAACCTTCTTTACTAGTCCATGCTTCTGACTGAGTACCACCCCAGGAAGAATTAATTAAACCAATGGGGACTTTTAATTGTTTGTATAATTCTCTTGCAAAAAAATAAGCGGTTGCAGAAAATTCTCCTGCATTTGCAGGACTGCAAACTTTCCATTGTCCTTCAGTAATATCTTCCTTTAAAGTTGAGCTTATAGTATTAGGCACTTTAATGTGACGAATGAAAGGATAATCAGCAGCAACTATTTCTTTTTCATAATTGTTTATTTTACCCCAACCTGCAATAGGCATTTCCATATTGGACTGGCCACTGCAAACCCATACTTCACCTACTAAAATATTTTGAAGACTTATTTTGTTTTTACCATTTATAACAAGTTGGTAAGGGCCGCCTGCATTTTCGGGCTCCATTAGTAACTGCCACTTGCCCAATTTATTGGTGACTATAGATTTTTTTTGTTGATTAAACTGAACCGTTACTTTTTCTCCTGCTGCAGCCCAACCCCAGATACTTATAGGTTTATTACGTTGTAACACCATATTATCTCCAAATATTTTTGGAAGCGTTACGTTTGCAAAAACAGAAAAATTTAAAATGGATAGCACAAGGAGTTTAGCAACTTTTTTCATAAAACAGTAATTATTTAATGAGTTTTATTTAATTGCTGACAATATACAAAAATAGCAGGAGGTAATTCTAAAGCAGGTTGTTCAAGATTAAATAGTGTTAAAAAAGTATCATTGATTTTCGGATTCCCAATTCCCTACGAATTCTTAAATAAAAAGTTCAATAGTGATTTGATATAAAAAGGTGATGATTCATTTTTTTACTAAAAAGAATGTATAACAGCACAAGTTCACCACCGAAATCGAACAAAAAACAGCGCCCCGTTCAAAAAACTATTTCAGTTCATTCGCAATCCTTACCGAAGGTGCTTTAATAAAATCAATGGGGAATTTTTTAAAGTAGCGCCACATAATGCCAATAAACTCGGGGTAGTTTCTAAGGTGAATACCCCTGCTTTTTACAGCAACAACAAACGCAAGGCTAAAACTTACTGCAAAATTTAAAAAGCCAATAAGAAAAACCCCAAAAAGGGTGTACCATAATTCTTTAGCGGTAACCAGATGATCCAATCCAAAAAAACCGATGGAAGTATTAGCTGCTGAGATGGTGATATGCCTGATATCAAAGGGAAGGCCAAATGTTTTACCTAAAAAACCGGCCATACCCAAAAAGAAACCAAGAGAAATATTACCTATGAGTGCCCCTAAATTATTTTCGATATAATGGATAATTTTATAACGGCGCTTTTCGCTGAAAGTATATTTAAATGAAGAGAGGCTGCGGAGACGGTCGCCAATTTTACCATACACTACATAATTTTCTACATAACCAGCTATAAGTCCACTTGCAAATAAAAAGAAACCGGTAAAGCAGGCAAACAATAATGCCAGGCTGTGAAAGGGTTGCTGATCGGTTAATAATTTTTGTGCTGCTGCGCCTTCGGCAATTTTTGTTCCCGTAATTTGAAAATACAACATTGCTAAAATATAGGTTAGCGGAAACACCACCATTAAGTTGCCGGCAAAAGACGCAATTTGAGTGCGGCTTACCCTGGCAACTGTTATGGCCAGATTACGAAGGTCGGGTTGCTCCCCAATTTTTTCCACATCAAAGGAACTTACCACATTGTTAGCGGTATATGCAGGTTGCTTTGTTGCTAATGTGGAGCCGGTATCCTGTATTAAAATAAATCCCAGCGAATAATTGCTGCTGTATAAAAAGCCCTGCCAAAAAGGAGCCAACTTCATTTTACCCAGCAGATTTTTTATTATGCCAATAAAAGAAATAATAATTCCACCGCCTGCTGCACTCCAGAACATGCGCCAGAATTCTTTACGGGTGGTGGTAATATATTTTTCGCCAGTGCGGCCGCCATGCTCAGCAATTTGATAAGCCAGGTAACCGGTATTTTCACTTAAAAATTCTTTAAGTGAATTTTTCCTATTCTCGTTATGTACTACAGTTTTAAAATAATCGGCAAATCGTTCGGTATTTAATGCATTATCACTATCCAGCACATCTATAATAATAAACAATCGGCTTATTTGTTGTTGAAGTCTGGTGAGTATATAAGTTTGTGCAAGGCTGGTACCATAATTTCTTCGTTGATCTCTTATCCACTGAATACTCTGGTTGCAGTTATGTAATGCTTCGATAATATTACTCAGCAATATGCGTTGCGATTCTGCATTACCGCCAGCCTGGTAGGTTTTTAAATACTCATTTACCAAACGGTTTTGCTCTAAGAAAGGGTAAATAGCATCTTCAAAATTTTCGTAGCGATGCGTCATTTCTTTTTCTAAACCCAGGGTAGTTATACGGTAACTTAATAACTGCAAAGATTGTTGCAATTGTTTTATAAGTGCCGGTTCGGTAAGATTTATCTGTATGCCCAGCATTTCAAAAAACTGTTTCCACAAAACAGGATCCATGCCCTCCACCCAAATATGATCACTTTTTTTGTAAAATATTTTATTGATTACGTACAAAAAATTATCAGGATTTTGAAGCGCCGGCAATATTTTATGCTTCAGTTTGCCCAGAAGTTCCTGAACAAAACCGCGGCTGCTTACCATACCACTTTCGGTAAGTGCAGTTACAATATTGGTTTTTAAAAACTGGCTAAGCAATGCTTTACGTAAAGAAAATAACGAGGTACGCTCCTGCCCTACCTGGTATAGTAAAGCTTTAAATTTTAATTCTGCTTCTTCAATATTCCTTGGGTTATCGGGGCGTATTTTCTTTATCAACTCCACCAAAAAATCAAGGCTGCGGTTGCCCATGTGCAAAGGCAATACCAACGCCTGCTGTTTGGCAGGTGTATTGGTGGCTCCCTCTTTTTTTCGTTTTGTAATACGCAGCATGGTACGGTACCTTTTTTATTTCATTTTAAACTACTATTAGCAGACAATTATTGTGCCTTAAATGTTGCACAAGTTAGGTTTTAAAAAAAAGATATTATTTTTGTGTTAAGCATGGCAGCAGTTAAAACACATACCGAAATACAAACCTGGCAAAACGCTGATACATTAACCATACCTGACGAGACCAGCTCGTTAATTATATGGAATGATGAAGTGAACACTTTTGAGTGGGTTATTGAAACCCTTATAGATATTTGTGGCCATACGCAGGAGCAGGCCGAGCAATGCAGTATGCTTATCCACACCAAAGGCAAATATGCCGTAAAAGAAGGGAGTTACGAAATTTTAAAACCACAATGCGATGCCATTACCGACAGAGGTATTAACGCAACTATTGAGGTTTTTGAGAGGTAATTTATTTGCCCGCTGATTACACAGATGTTGCTGACAAGAAGAATGCTTTGCATTCTGTTTTTTTGTTACCAGCATTTGTACCTTGATTTAACGTTGTTGCGTCGCACATTTGTACTTTTACAGCCGTACTAAACTTTTATCTTAGCGTATATTATCTTTAAATTTATTCTTAAACAACAAACAATTAATAAATGGACGAACAATCACTTAAACAACTTGCTGCACAACTACGACAACCCACAGGTGAGGCAGGCATAAAAACCGGAGAATGGATGAACCGAGGTAATGTACACATCAATTTAGATACGCTTGAAATATTAAATGCAACAGAAGCCGATAACATTTTAGAAATTGGCATGGGCAATGGTTTTTTTGTAAACAAAATTTTACAAAATCATAGCGGCATAAAATATACCGGTGTCGATTTTTCGGATGTAATGATTGTAGAAGCGGAAAGAACAAATGTAGCATGGATAAAAAACGGGCAGGCAAAATTTGCTTTAGCCAATGTTGCTTCACTGCCTTTTGAAGATGCCAGTTTTAATAAAATATTTACCATAAACACCATATACTTTTGGGATGATGCAATAAAAATTTTAGCAGAAATAAAACGGGTTTTATTACCCAAAGGAAAACTCATCATCACCCTAAGGCCAAAACATTTGATGAAAAACTATCCTTTTACAAAATATGGTTTTAATTTCTTTGCAAAAGAAGATGTGGAGCAACTGCTTACTAAAAATGGTTTCAGCATTGTACAAGCCATAGAAAAGCATGAACCGGAATTTGAATTGAATGGTGAAATGGTAAAAATGGAAAGCCTGATTTTAGAAGCAGAAAAAGAATGATTGCTTCTAAAAAATAAGTTTAGTTAAACAATGGTAAATTGCACCTGCAAAAAATATTTATGCAGTATTACATAATAGCCGGCGAAGCAAGTGGCGATTTACATGGCAGTAATCTTATAAAAGAACTGTATAAACTTGATAAGGCTGCCAATATCCGTAGCTGGGGTGGCGATAAAATGGAAGCCTCCGGTGCCACAGTGGTAAAACATTACAGAGACCTGGCTTTTATGGGTTTTATAGAAGTAATAAAAAATCTACCTGCCATATTCCGAAATATTAATTATTGTAAAAAAGATATTTTGGCTTTTAAGCCAGATGTGCTAATCTTAATTGATTACCCGGGTTTTAATTTACGCATTGCAAAATGGGCAAAACAACAGGGCCTAAAAGTTATCTATTATATTTCGCCACAGGTATGGGCGTGGAAAGAGAACAGGGTGAGAGGAATAAAAGCAAATGTTGATAAAATGCTGGTTATCTTACCTTTTGAAAAAGGCTTTTATAAAAAATGGAATTTTGAAGTGGAATATGTTGGGCATCCGCTTGTGGAAGTAGTTGATGATTGGTTGATGACTGTTGCCCCCAAGGCATCTTTTATAACAAATAATGATCAACAACCAACTAAAATCATTGCACTTCTTCCCGGTAGCCGTCAACAGGAAATAATTAAAAAGCTACCCATTATGCTGGAGGTATCAAAACATTTTCCGGACTACCAGTTTATTGTTGCCAAGGCACCGGGAGTAGAGGAGAGTTTTTACAACGAATTATTATCGCCTTACACTAATGTGTCGTCTGTTGTAAATAAAACCTACGAATTATTATCTCAATCAAAAGCAGCACTGGTAACCAGTGGTACCGCTACTTTAGAAACTGCATTGTTTGCTGTACCTGAAGTTATCTGTTATAAGGGTAATGCTATTTCTTATAAAATTGCAAAACTATTAGTTAAGATAAAATATATTGGCCTGGTTAATTTAATTATGGATAAAGAAGTGGTGAAAGAATTAATACAGGATGAACTTACTG
>JAYSTT010000660.1:0-12186 GCA_043719495.1 Ferruginibacter sp.
GAAGAGGAACGTAAAAAAATTGGCAGGGAAATTCATGACGAACTGGGGCAACAATTAACAGCCATAAAAATGGATGTGGTTTGGATTGATAAAAAAACACCTGAGGCAACTGCAGTAATAAAAAATAAGCTCAAAAATATTATAGGGCTGCTTGATGGAAGCAACCAGTCTGTAAGAAGAATATTAACTGAACTGCGGCCGGATATTTTAGATGAATATGGTTTACTGGAAGCCCTTAAATGGCAGGGGCGGCAATTTACGGCCAATACAGATATACCGGTTAAATTTGTAACAACAGAAACTGATATAAAATTAAAGGAACAACTGGCTACCTGCATTTACCGGATATACCAGGAATCACTTACTAACATTATGCGCCATGCAGCCGCAAATAAAGTTTTAACTTCATTAAAATGTGTTAACGATACTATTATTCTTACAGTTGAAGATGATGGTAAAGGATTTAACACTGCAACAGTAAACAGTAAAAATGCATTTGGCATTTTGGGAATGAGGGAAAGAATTTTTTCAGTAAAAGGAAAATTTCAGTTAATATCTTCAGCCGGAAATGGAACAAAAATTACCATAACCTTGCCTTATACCAGTTAAAAAATAAAAAACATCCGTAAAAAAATGAAACGAATTCTTTTAGCCGATGACCATAGTTTTATTCGCCTGGGGCTGATACAAATACTTAAAGACGAATACCCTGATGCAGTAATAAAAGAAGTGAACGATGGCACTGATCTTATAAAAGAAGTGATGAAGCATAATTGGGATTTAGTGATTTCCGATCTGGATATGCCTGGTATCAGTGGGCTGGAGGCCCTGGAACAAATAAAACTCATAAAGCCGGCACTGCCGGTATTAATACTCAGTATTTATACCGCGGATTTGTATGCGGTCAGGGTGCTTAAAGCAGGAGCATCAGGATACCTTAACAAAAATTCCGCTCCCTATGAATTAATCACTGCCCTGCAACGGATTTTTTTAGGAAGAAAATACATTACCCCCGAAATAGCAGAAAAATTATTGATGCAGCTGGATACAGATAAAAAACCTCATGAGTTGCTTACCAACAGAGAATTTGAAATTTTTAAACTCCTTGCTTTTGGAAAAACTTTAACCCAAATTGCAGATAGCCTTTCCCTGGCCTTAACTACAATAAGCACACACCGCAGCAGAATTATGAATAAGCTAAACACATCTACAAATTCTGATTTAACCCGGTATGCCATTGCGCATCATATTATTTCTGATATCTAACCAAAAGCTTCGCTTATAGTATTCTTTCCATAATCCTGTAGTATAACTACTACTTAAAATTATTGTTTTCTACTACTGAATTATACGTCAAACTACTGTTTTTGTGATATGTTTTATACGGTTCTTTGTAACTGTAAAATAAAGATGAAACAAACGGTAGTTTTAGTAGTCGATAATTCTGTGCTGATAATTGAAAGATGGCAGATTATATTTTCAGAAATTGAAAATATTAAATCTGTTTATGGAGCTGTTTCTTATAAAGATGCCTTAAGGCTTTTTAAAGAAATAGAACCCAATTTAGTTTTGTTAGATGGCAGTTTACCGGGTACAATGTCTGTCGATCTGTTAAAAAAATTCAGGGAAATAAGTGAAAAAATCATTGTAATTGTTTTACAAAATAAAATGGATAGTCTTATGGAAGAGAAATTTATGTCTCTTGGTGCCAATTTTGTTTTTGATAAATACCGGGACTTTGAAATGATACCCGCTGTAATTAACGGCTTAGCCGATAAAAAAAAAGATAAAAGAATTAATGAAAAATCAGGAAAATTTTATAAATATAACCCAGGACCTGCATAAAGCAATTTACACCTGCAATAAAATGGGTTTTATTACAACCTATAATAAAGCCGCTGTTAATTTATGGGGCAGAGAGCCGGAAGTAAATAAAGATTTATGGTGTGGTTCGTGGAAAATATATAATAAAGATGGTTCGGATCTGCCACATAGTTTTAGCCCGATGGCTATTGCAATAAAAGAATGCAGGCCGGTTTATGGCGAAGAAATGATTATTCAACAGCCCGATGGAACCCTTCGTCATGTATTACCTTTTCCCGTGCCATCCTTTGATAAAAATGGTAAAATAACAGGGGCTGTTAATATGCTGCTGGATATTACCGATAAAAAAGAGAAAGAGATATTAAAACAGCAGAGTGAAGAAAAATACCGCACATTTATTGAACAGGCAACTGATGCTATCCTCATTTATTCTTTTGATGGAACTATTTATGAGTTTAATGATAGCTGCTGTAAACTCTCCGGGTACTCAAGAGAAGAATATGCTAAACTAAAGCTCAGCGACATTCTGGTAGGAGATTTAATAGTTAACCAGCAAAATTATGCAGCAATAATGGCTGAAAATGCAGCTACCCTTAACCGGCAATTTAAACGTAAAGATGGAGTGTTGCTGGATATTGAAGTAAAATTAAAAATGCTTGAAGATGGAAAAATGATTGCTTTTGGCCGGGATATTACAGAAAGGAAAAGGGCTGAAAAAATTTTAGAAGAATTGAAGCAAAAGTTAATTGATCAGAAAGTACAGGCACAGAAAAAAATAACAAGAGCTATAATAAAAGCCGGCGAAAATGAAAGAAGACATATAGGAGTAGAGCTGCACGATAATATTAACCAAATGCTTGCCGGCACAAAATTATACCTGACCATTGCAGGTAATAAAAATATTGCAATAAAAGAGGCGCTTCAATACCCATTGGAACTGATTGATGAAACAATGAATGAAATACGTTTATTAACCAGAAAAAGCGTTACCCCGGCACAAAATATTAATTTAAAAGAACTGGTACAGATGCTTGTAGACAGTATGGATAAGAACACTGAATTAAAAACACTTTTTGTTTATAACGTACCCGATGATTTTTGTGATGATGATATTAAATTAAATATTTACCGGATTATTCAGGAGCAAACAAGCAATATAATAAAACACGCCGCCGCAACAAATGTAGAAATTTCAATTAAAACAAATAAAAAAGATATTGGCGTTATTGTAAAAGATGATGGTATTGGATTTGATGATAGTATAAAAAGAACGGGTATTGGTATTTCAAATATAATACACAGGGTTGAATCTTTTAACGGGGAAGTGATAATAAAAAGTGCTCCGGATAAAGGTTGTAAACTACAAATTAAAATACCTTATTGAATTTAAAATATACCACTTTAAATAAAGGCAATTTACTGGAGTAAATACATAAGCTGCCGGTATGTATTTTATATAAATTAAACCTATGTTACGAATATTAATTGCGGATGACCATGCCGTAGTAAGAAAAGGGATTGTACAGATATTGCGGGAAGAATTTACTACTGCTTATATTGAAGAAGTGGCCGATGCAGAAACTATGATTAATAAAATAATGTCGGCGATGTGGGATGTTGTAATTACTGATATTAATATGCCTGGCAGAAGTGGTTTGGATGCATTAAAACTGATTAAAAATGTTTTTCCGGATTTGCCTGTAATTGTACTTAGCATTCATACCGAGGATAATTATTCATTAAGGGTTTTAAAAGCCGGGGCTTCGGGATATCTCAGTAAAGATATTGCCTGCGAAGAATTGGTAAAAGCAGTACAAAAAGTATTATCAGGTAAAAAATACTTTTCTGCTGCTGTTATAGAAAAATTAGCTGAAAATATTGCTGCAAACAATGGCAAATTACCTTATGAATATTTAAGCAACAGGGAGTTTGATGTAATGAGACTTTTAGCAGGGGGCAAGTCAGTTTCTAATATAGCAGAAATACTTTCATTAAGTGTTACAACTATCAGTACTTACCGTACGAGGGTTATGGCTAAAACTGGATTAAAATCAAACTCGGAGCTTACTAGATATGCTATAGAAAACCAACTTTTATAACAGGTATTAGTAAGTATTAAATGAATGTAGAAGTCTGGAAATGTAAAATAACCCCGTAAAGATATAAACTATGATAAGCCATTCACTTTTTTTAAATTGAAGCCCAAAGAAAAATTGTTCAAGCAGTTTTAAATCAGGCCAGTTATAATAATCAGGTGGTTGTTCTTCCTGGTTATTGTGCTGGCCTTTTAATTTTTAAGTTGAAGTAAATTCTTTTACTAACAGATAATTTACCCCATCTTTAAAGTGGAGAGATTCTATTTTTGCAAGAGTTCTATTATGAAATGTAATTAATGGTATTTTAATTATAAATCCTGTCCACCGCCCCTTTATACTTTTCCATTATCACTTTTCTTTTCAATTTTAGTGTTGGTGTCAATTCTCCGCTGTCAATGGTCCATTCATAAGGTAGCAGTTCAAATTTTTTAACCTGCTCCACATGGTTAAAAAATTTATTAAAGGAGTCAATCAATTCCCTGAAAAGGTCTAACACTTTTGGGTTGTGTACTGCATCTTCAATAGTGGTAAATTTTATTCCTTTGTGCTGCATCCATTCTTTTAAATTAGGTACTGAAGGAACTATTAAAGCACCAACAAATTTTTGTTCGGCACCTACAATCATCATTTGCTCAACAAATGGGCTTTCCTTCATTTTATTTTCTATCGGTTGTGGTGCTACATATTTTCCTCCACTTGTTTTAAACAGCTCTTTTTTACGGTCGGTTATTTTTAAATATTTTCCGTCTTCAAAAATCCCAATATCGCCGGTATGCAGCCAGCCATCAATAATTGTTTCGGCAGTTAAATCGGGGCGTTTGTAATATCCCATCATAATACTTGGCCCCTTTACACAAATCTCCCCATCGGCTTCTAATTTTACTTCCTGCCCTTCTATTACCAGGCCAACGGTTCCAAATTTTGTTCCGCCCTTTCTACGGCAGTTTACACTTATTACCGGGCTATTTTCTGTAGGGCCATATCCTTCGTAAATTGGGATTTGTGCCGCATTAAAAACCCTTAATAACCTTACCTGACAAGCTGCACCGCCTGTAATAATACATTCAATATTACCACCTAAAGCCTCACGCCATTTGCTAAAAATTAGTTTATTAGCAAGTGCTAATTGAATGTTGTACCAAACACCACCGCTTTTTAAATTATCATATTTACTTCCCAACCCCACTGCCCAATCAAATAATTTTCTTTTAATTCCGGTAAGTCCACTTCCCTTTTCCATAATTTTTTCATACACTTTTTCAAGCAACCTGGGTACCGTAGTAAATAAATTTGGTTTTACTTCTCTTAAATTTTCGGCAATGGTTTCTAAACTTTCGGCGTAATAAATAGATATACCACTGGTGATATAGATATAAGAAACCATTCTTTCAAAAATATGATTAAGTGGTAAAAAACTTAAAGCTTTTGCAGTTGGATTATCGTTAAAGGGAAAACTTTTTTTAGCATTAATTACATTGGTTACAATATTTTTATGGCTTAGCATTACACCTTTTGGAGTACCGGTGGTACCCGATGTATAAATTATAGTAGCGCAGTGTTCGGATAAAATAGTGGCTTTTACATCTTCTAATTTAACCAGATCCACAGCAGCTACTGTGTCCATAATTTTTTTCCAGTAATCAACTCCCTGTAATTCATCAAAACTGTACGCATTTTTAAGACTTGGAACCCTGTCGCGGATATTATTTACTTTATCTAAAATTTCCTGGCCGCTGATGAAAACATATTTTACAGCCGCATCATTAAAAATAAATTCCAGTTCATTTATATTGGTAGTGGGATAAATTGGGCAAAGAGCAGCGCCAATTTGCTGGCAGGCCAAATCTAATAAAAGCCATTCAGGCCTGTTTTTTGAAACCAAGGCAATTTTATCCTGGTTTTCAATGGCCATATCATTTCCACTTACACCCAATTGCAGGAGGCCGGCACTTAATTTATTTACAATATTTTTTACTTCTGCAGTGCTGTAAGCCTGCCACTCATTATTTTCTTTGGCAGCAAACATATCCGCTTTAGCAAAGCGGTTTAGCTGATATTCAATGCAATCAAATATTCTTGAATGGTCATTCATAAGCAATAGTTTTTACTAATATTGTTATTTAACAGCCATTTCCAGCTAAGGCTGATGAGATTGTTATCTTTTTTACTTTCTGTAACTATTGGTGATGTTGTTTTTATTTACCCTTATTTTTCAGTTTTTCATATTCTCTTTCGGCAAGGGTGTCTTTATCTGTTTTGTAAGCTCTGAGAAATTTTAAAACCAAGCCAATACCTAGGCCAAACATCACCCAAAGCGGCCAGGGCGTTCCACCATAATATCCGTGACGGCCCGAAGTAAAAAACCAAACTGCCCAGCAAATGACAGTCACTAAAACAAAACCAATAAGACTATCCTGAAAATCGGCTCTTTGTTTAGCAAGCCTCCAGAGTTTTTCATCTTTTTGTTCTTCCATAAAATTTATTTTAAAACAAGATAATCAAAAAAATCAGCAAAACAACCAGGGATTAATGGTAGTACTGCCCGGCAGGAATTCTAAATATCCTGCCCCTTTGAAAACGGGTGAGTTCGTTATATTCATTAGCATTAACCGTTATCCAGTTTTGATATGCCGGTAAATTTTGTACCGTTGTAAATAGCCATTGATTATAAGCATCAAACATACCTTCCTGTAATAATTGTTGTTGCAATTCAAAAAGCCTGAACGGGAATTTATTGCCAAAATCGGCAAACCAGTCTAATATAAAGCGTGCCCTTATCATGGTTAGTGATTCTGTATTGATGCCACTGGCTGCTAAACTGCTTTGCTTGTTCATGGTTTGTAAAAAAGCCTGCGTAAAGGCATTTTTGGCAAGATTATTTTTTTCATTTTCAAGGTCGGTATCGGCAAATAATTTTTTATAACTTTCCAATAAAATATTTTTCACTTCCGGCGACGATGTACTTGAAGGTTCAATATTTAAAAATGTTTCGCCGTATAAAATGCTCCATGTTTTATCGGTTGTAAAATAATAATATTTGCAGGCATTATAATAATTTCTGGAATAGCCCGGGTTAATTTCAATTCCTTTTTCCCATTGTTTAATGGCACTGTAATCTTTTTGAGCCCAAAGTAATTCTCCATATTCGTTATATAAGGCTCCGCTTTCAGGAAATTGTTTTAATCCTTTTTTATACAGCTTTTCACATTCTTTTGGATTGTCCATTGCAAGATAAATGTCACCGGCTATTTGAAAACACTGGTCATCTGCATCGGCCCTTTCTAAAATTGGTTTATAAATTTCAAGCGCTTTGGAAAAATCTTTGGCAAAATAATAATTAAGCCCAAGGTCTTTTGCGATCTCGATGTTTTTTGTATCCAGTTTTATGGCCCTGTTTAAAACTAATATGGCATTGGCATAATCTCCCTGCCGCATAAAATCCCTGGCAGTTTCGTGCAGCTGGCCAGCATCCTGTGCAGTTGCAGTAACTGCAGTAATTAAAACAATTAAGGAAAAAACAAACCGCTTCATCATTCAATAAAATTATGGCTAAAATGAATATGCAAAAGTTAATCAATTAAATGAGTAAGTAATCCATCTCTTAGCTTAGGTTCAAACCAGGTGCTTTTTGGTGGCATTACTTTGCCGCTGTCGGCAATATCAAATAATTGCTGAATGGTTACCGGGTGCAAACTGAATGCCACAGCCATTTCGCCGCTGGTTACTCTTTTTTCCAACTCACTTAGTCCACGTATGCCACCCACAAAATCTATTCGCTTATCTGTACGCTGGTCTTTAATTCCTAAAATTGGTTCTAATAAATTATTGGAAAGAATAGTAATATCCAAAATACCAATTGGATCTGTTGTAAAGGTATTTTCTTTTGCTGTTAATTTATACCATTGATTGTTTAGATACATACCAAACTCATGCAGCTGTCCAGGCGAATAAGCTTCATTTATTTTTTCTGCAATAAATTTTTCATTTATTTTTTCCAAAAATCTTTCTTCAGTTAATCCATTTAAATCTTTTACCACACGGTTATAATCCATAATGTGCAGTTGATTGGATGGGAAAAGCGTGGTTAAAAAATAATCAGCACCTTCAGGCGAATTTTCTCCACCTAAAGCTTTACGCACTTTGGCGGCTGAGGCGGCACGGTGATGGCCATCGGCAATATAAGTAAAAGGAACTTTTGTTTTAAATAATTCAGTAACACGGCTAATACTTTTTTCATCATTTATGGCCCATACACTGTGTTGTATACCATCATCTGCAATAAATTCATATACAGGGCTTCGTTCTTTTTTCCAATCGTTAATCAGTTCATCAATAGCATCTAAATTTTTATAGGCTAAAAAAACATTGCCGGTTTGTGCTCTTGTTGTTTTTATATGGTTAATTCTGTCCTGTTCTTTTTCGGGCCGGGTAAATTCGTGTTTTTTAATTAAATCATTTTCATAATCATCTACGCTGCTGCCGCAAACCAAACCTGTTTGACTTTTACCATTCATTATCAGCTGATAAATATAATAACAGGGTTTACTTTCTCTGAATAAAATATTACGGCTGATAAAGGCCTCTAAATTTTGTTTTGCAGTATCGTAAACCTTTTGAGAATGAATATCAATATCCTCCGGTAAATCAATTTCGCTTTTGGTAATATGCAAAAAACTTGCAGGGTTGCCTTGTGCTTCTATTTTTGCTTCTTTACTGTTTAATACATCGTAAGGCTGGGATGCAATCTGTTTTGCAAACTGTGCTTCGGGTCTTAGTGCTTTAAATGGTGCTATTGTTATCATAGTGTTTTGCTCTTAGAAAAGGTTGAAAGTATTCTATTTATTTTATTTATGCGTTTTACTGAATTCCTGCATAACATTTACCAAAACTTCCACACTGCTTAAAGGTAAAGCATTATATAATGAAGCCCTGAAGCCTCCTGACAACCGATGGCCTTTAATACCCACAATACCCTGTTCTTTGGCAAAGCTTAAAAAAGATTCTTCCAGTACAGGGTTATTCATTACAAAACAAACATTCATTTTACTTCTGTCTTCTGCAGCTATGGTTCCTTTAAATAAAGGGTTATTATCAATTTCGTTATAAAGCATTGTTGCTTTTTCGTTGTTAATTTTTTCTATTGCGGCCACGCCACCCTGTGCTTTTAACCAGCGTAAAGTAAGCATACAAACATAAACAGCAAATACAGGCGGTGTGTTTAGCATACTACCTTCTTTAATATGGTTGCGGTAATCCATTATGGTGGGAATGGTACGTTTTACTTTGCCTAAAATATTTTTATTTACCACCACAATGTTTACACCAGCTGCACCAATATTTTTTTGTGCACCTGCATAAATTAATCCAAATGAATTAAAATCCATTGTACGGCTTAAAATATCGCTGCTCATATCAGCTACCAAAACATTGCTGGTATTGGGCATTTTTTGCCATTGGCTGCCGTAAATGGTATTGTTGCTGGTAATGTGAAAATATTTTGCATCGTTGGGTACTGCAAAATCTTTTGGTATACTGCAGTAATTGCTTTCTTTACCACTGCAAACCACTTCCGTTCTTCCAAACAGTTTAGCTTCTTTTATAGCTTTGGCACTCCACACGCCGGTATCGGCATAAGCAGCAGTTTCTTTTTCATCCAGCAAATTCATGGGTACCTGCATAAATTGCGTACTGGCACCACCATGTAAAAACAGCACTTCATGGTCTGCATCCAGGTTCATTAATTCTTTAAGCAGGGCTCTTGCTTCGTCCATTACTGCCTGAAAAGTAGGGGTACGGTGGCCCAATTCTAAAATAGAAAGCCCTGTATTGTTATAATTTATTATTGCCTGTGAAGCTTCTTCAAAAACTGATTTGGGTAAAATGGAAGGACCTGCGTTAAAATTGTGTTGCACTGATTGTTCTTATTTATTGATCTGATAATTTTAAGCAGCAAAAGTAACAAAACTGAAAGGAAGATAAATTTGAAATATTAAAAAAATCTGCTTAATCTATTCCAAAATCTTCCAGCTAAGCTATTCCATTTACATCTTTAGGGAATAGCGGCTTTACTCTTCTTCCTTTCCTATCATTTTATTGTGGGCTTTCCAGGTATTATTCAATTCTTCAAATTCTTTTATATCCTGCTCATTAAATTTTTGATTTACCAGACTTTTAAGTTCGGGTTGACCGGCATTAACCCATGCCGTATACCAAAAACTTGCAATGGCATAAACCGACTGTCGCATTCTTCTCTCCACCATGCCATTTAATTTTTTATTAAAGGCAATGGTAAATGCAGTTGAATACTGACGAATACTTTTTCCGCTTCTTTCCTCAAAAGCATATTTTTTATCATCATCAAACTGCTTGGTTAATTCCCGTTCAAAATTTAACACACTGTCGCTTGCATTTGCACTTTCCAATATTCTTTTCCAAATAAAATCCCCCGGATTTTTTATATAAGTTGCTTTTCCGATAAAAAAATCAAATTCTTTTTCGGCAAGTAATTCCGGTACCCTGCTTTCCCAAAAACCATGTATGCCTTTTTGGTTTGTGTATTGCCCATTGTGGTTGCTGTTGGCATGTAAGGGTACATGTGCATCGCCAATGTAGTGGCCAATTTCGGCACTCGTTTTCATTATTTTACCAAAATTTTTTTCTTTAAATGCCAAAGTTAATCTTGCCAGCATAGTTTGTATATGCCAGGGCACAATTCCAAATTTGTTCAACGAATCTTCCCCAAATTTTGCAACTGCGTCAGTCCATTTTCTGGGTAAACTATCATATGGATATTTGCCATAATGATCTATATCAATATAATGCCGTGGACCTTCCAGGGGTACAGCATATCTTCTTTTATCGGGATCAACAGCATGTTCACTTAAAAAAGTAATATTGGGCTTGAACAAAACAATCATTTCGGGCGGCAATAAAAAAACGGCGTAGTAATTAATTTTTTGGTGGGCATAAAACCCCCAGCAGAAAGCGGGCTGGTATATCACTACTAAAGGAAACACTAACAACAAATACCGGGCAACCCTTTTCATCTTATACAGTTGATATTTAAATGTACCTATTTTCCCAATTCTTATTTTTTGGCCTCTGCCTCATCATCCACATCAGTAATGCCGCCACTAACCGCAAACTTCATTGTTTGAGCGGCGCTGATATTAGTAATTGGTTTTACCCTCTCTTTAGGAATAACATAAACATTGCCTGCTACCGAATAGGCCATAGGAATATAAACTGTTACATAATCTTTAAAACCAAATTCTTCCATATCATCCCTTGTTATAAAACCAAATCGCCATACATCATTATCATCCACATTGGCTAATACGTTCTTGGTAAATTTTTTTTTATCTCCTGCAAAGGCTTCAAAAAAATCCCTTGTGGTAGAATATATATATTTTATACCCGGGGTTTTCTCCAGTATCTTATCAACAAAACTTACCACACGGCCTGTAATAAAAAATGAGCTGAAGTAACCGATTACTACCAGCGCCGCCAGTATAATTAAAAAGCCAATGCCATAGTTTTGCACTTTTACATAACCCTGCGGATCTTTATAAGTAAATATGGGTAATAAACTGTCGATAGAAGTAACTACCCAAAAAATAGAATATGCAGTAATGGCAAGCGGCGCTAAAATCAGTAAGCCTTGTAAAAAATATTGTAAAAGCTTACGGTAGCTAAAAGGCTTTTTCATTTTATTTCAATTTTTAAGTATCAAAGATAATTGTTTGGCGGGCCAATTATTAATATGCCCTTCCCCGGGTTTTGGTGCCCCCGGTATTAATAATTTATGACGAATGGCAAAAAAAGATGATGGAAACTTTGGTAACGTTAAAAGTTTCCGTAGTTTTGTACCCTAAATACGAAAATAGAAAAGTGAAAGATAGAATTAAACAAAAAGCCCATGACCTGTTTATGCAATTTGGTGTTAGATCTATCACCATGGATGAAATTGCATTGCAGATGGGGGTTTCTAAAAAGACTATTTACCAATATTATACTGATAAAGATGAATTGGTAGATGCGGTAATGGTTGATAAGATTAATTACAATCAGAATTGTTGTATCAAGGACAGGTTAAATGCAAAAGATGCTATTCACGAGGTTTTTCTGGCAATTGATATGATGCAGGAGATGTTTGAGAATATGAATCCATCTATTTTATTTGAGCTGGAAAAATATTACCCAATAGCGTTTGAAAAATTTAAGCAGCACAAGTATTCATTTTTATATAAAGTACTTATCGAGAATA
>JAYSTT010000067.1:0-10444 GCA_043719495.1 Ferruginibacter sp.
AGTAACATCCATTGTGCAAAATCAATTCCGTGCTTAAACTCTTCATTAAGGTGGCGTACATAAGCTACATTAGGCGGTGTGCCAATAATGGTGGCAATACCGCCAAAATTACTGGCATAAGCCAGGGACAACATCAATGTTAAAGAAAAATTTTTGATATTGGCACCGGGATTTGCATGCCTGCCGATAACGTGAATCACTGATGCAGCAATCGGATACATCATCATAGTAGTGGCCGTATTGCTTAACCACATGCTTAAAAAACCGGTTGATAAAATAAACCCCAATATGATATTATTGCCATTGGTTCCGGTTAGTTTAATAATGTTTAAAGCGATTCGTTTATGCAGGTTCCATTTTTCAATGGCTATACCTAAAAAAAAGCCACCCATAAAAAGATAAATAATAGAATCGGAATAAGCTTTAGAAGTTTCTTTAATAGAATTAATATTCAATAAAGGGTATAAAACCAGTGGTAAAAGGGCAACTACTGCAAGCGGCATGGCATCCAGCACCCACCAACTTATCATTAAAGCAGCAATAGACAATACCAGTTTTGCTTTATACTCCAGGCCAAGCGGATTTATAAAAAAGAAAAAAAGACAAAGTAATAACCCGGTAATTAAAGCCGCTTCTTTTTTATATTTTATAAAAAATTCTTTCATGCAGTTAAGTAAAGTGCTTCCAATTTAAAACAGTTTCATCAATAAATACCTATGGGGTATAACTTTGTATTTCATAAAACGAAAAATATATGAGCAACTTAGTAAACGAGTTCAACGACTACCGCACTAAAATGAACGAGGTTATTTTAAGTAAGGATAACCTGGTAATAAAACGCCTATGGAATTTAGATACCAATACTTACGCCCAAGGAGCGTTGGATGTAAAAACAAAAGAACTGCTTGGGCTGGTGGCCAGTATGGTATTGCGTTGCGATGATTGCATTAAATATCATTTGGGTAAATCGCATGAACTTGGTATAACTACCGAGCAGATGTACGAGGTTTTTGCGGTGGCCAATATTGTTGGCGGTACTATTGTAGTACCACATACCCGCCGGGCAGCCGAATACTGGGAAGAATTGACAAATCCAAACCCCTAAAGCGGCTTTTTGCATCTTTTCAATTCGTATCTTTATGTTTTAAATAAAAGCCTATATGAGTGAAGTTTTAACAGCCGCCCCACTAACCGCCAAAGATTTTGTAACCGACCAGGAAGTTCGCTGGTGCCCCGGTTGCGGCGATTATTCCATTTTAGCACAAGTACAAAAGATAATGCCAACACTGGGCATACCAAAAGAAAATATTGTAATTGTCAGCGGCATTGGCTGCAGCAGCCGCTTTCCGTATTATATGAATACGTATGGTATGCACAGTATTCATGGCAGGGCAACAGCAGTAGCCAGTGGTTTAAAAGCAGCCCGGTCCGAGCTGAGTGTGTGGGTAGTAACAGGGGATGGCGACAGTTTAAGTATTGGTGGTAATCATACTATTCATTTGCTACGCAGAAATTTTGACATCAATATTTTATTATTCAATAACCAAATTTATGGTTTAACAAAAGGGCAATATTCTCCTACATCCGAACAAAATAAAATAACCAAATCAACACCTTTCGGAAGCATCGATCATCCCTTTAATCCATTAGCATTAGCCATGGGTGCCGATGCAAGTTTTATTGCACGTACTATGGACAGGGATCCCAAACATTTGCAAGCCATGTTGCTGCGTAGCCAGGCACATAAAGGTGCTTCGTTTTTAGAAATTTATCAAAACTGCAATATTTTTAATGATGGCGCTTTTGAAGTATTTACAGAAAAAAGCAGCAAGCCTGATGAAGTACTATTTTTAGAGCAGGGCAAACCATTAATATTTGGTGCCACACAAAATAAGGGCATTAAGTTAGATGGCTTTAAACCGGTGATTGTGGATTTAGCCGCTGGCGCAAGTACAGATGATTTGTGGATACATGATGATAAAGATTTTTACAAAGCACAGATATTAATCCGCATGTTTGACGACCCTAAATTAGCCGGGCATTTACCAAGGCCATTTGGTGTTTTTTACGAAACTGAAAGAGCTTGCTACGAAGATGTAATGAAACTGCAAATTGAAGATATCATTGCTAAAAAAGGTAAAGGCGATTTGGATAAATTACTTAGAGGTAGTGAGACATGGGTGATAAGTTAATAAGCTCTCAGAATAATATTTTATAGCGGCAAAATTATTTGTCGCTCTTTTTTTTAAGCAGCGTTTTATAATAATAAAGTCTCTGATTAATAAAGTATATGAACCTCAAAAAGTTATTGATACTGCCAGTTGCATTTGTACTTAGTAACATGATGTATATCGCCTGTAATATCTGCCGTTGTGAGATAATCAGCAAGCATTATTACGAGGTGTTAAATATTACGGTTAAACCCATTGGCTCTAAAAACACAGCTGTTGATAATGGTACGCCAGTTAATGTTGACAGCTTGTATTTGGATTATTTAATGTACACCAATTGTGTGGCGTCGCATCAAAGCAATGTTTCATTTTGGGTGAATACGGCCAATGCCTGTAGTTGCGTTAGCTGTGGCGACATGGGATTGAAGAGCAAAGTAACTTCTATAGAAATTACCAGTGATAATGTATATAACGGTACACCGGCCAATACTTCCCTCAATAGTTTCTTTAAAACTTATAATAAGTACAATATCTATGGCTACTCCAGCATCTCTATTGATTCTATGATTACCCTTTTGAATCTTGACAAAAGAGGAATGAGTGATTTGAATTTGTATACTACCACAAAGCCAGTAAATACTTTAGGCCACCAGTTGAATTTAAAAATAGTATTTGCCAATGGTAACAGCTTCTCTTCTAAAACAAAAGCTATTTACTGGCAGTAAAAAATGGGTTACAAATTTGTAACCCCCACATAAAATTGTTTTCTTTCACATTTTCAGGAGCTTTACAATAAACCTTTTTCCATCAAATACTCCGCAATCTGCACTGCATTGGTAGCAGCACCTTTACGTAAGTTATCACTAACTATCCAGCAATTTAAAGTATTAGCTTGTGTTTCATCCCTTCTTATCCTGCCTACAAAAGTGTCATCTTTTTCATGAGCAGTTAAAGGCATAGGGTAAATATTGTTAGCAATATCATCCTGCACAATTACACCTGGTGATTTGCTCAGCAAATCTTTTAGTTCTGCTAAATCAAAATCATTTTCAAATTCAATATTTACACTTTCGCTGTGCCCACCCATAACAGGTATACGAACCGTGGTAGCCGTTACTTTAATATTTGCATCACCAATAATTTTAATAGTTTCATTAGTCATCTTCATTTCTTCTTTGGTATAACCATTATCCAAAAACACATCAATCTGCGGTATGGCATTTAGGTCAATCGGATATTTATACGCCATTGCCCCATCGGTAACACCACTTCTTTCATTCATTAATTGTTCTACTGCTTTTACTCCGGTACCGGTAACACTTTGATAAGTGCTTACCACCACTCTCTTAATTTTATATTTATCATGCAATGGTTTTAATACCACTACCATTTGTATAGTTGAACAGTTTGGGTTGGCAATAATTTTATCTGCTGCAGTTAATACATCAGCATTTACTTCGGGCACAACTAATTTTTTAGTAGGGTCCATACGCCATGCGCTGCTGTTGTCAATTACAGTAATACCAGCTGCAGCAAATTGAGGCGCCTGTTCTAAAGAAGTACCGCCACCTGCAGAAAAAATAGCCACATCTGGTTTAGCAGCAATAGCATCGGCAAAGCCAACAATTTTATATTTTTTTCCTTTAAACTCCACTTCCTTACCTATCGATTTTTCTGAAGCCACCGGAATTAATTCATCTACCGGAAAATTTCTTTCCGCTAATACCTGTAACATTTTTGTACCTACTAAGCCTGTGGCACCTACTACTGCAACTTTCATTTTTTGTTTTTTAGCGTTATAAATAATGTAAGCCTCCTTCCCCTCACCTGCAGGAGAGGGAAGGGGTGAGGTAAAAAAAAGCCTTCCCGTTTTAGGAAGGCCTGTACTTATTTTAAAATAAAACAATCACACCTTCTCCTTTGAAAAAGATTTTGTAAAATGTTTTATGTATTTAGTATTTTTCATTTGCAGGGCAAAAGTAAATACAAACAACTATTCATCCAAATTATTTATATTTATATATGTATTAAATTATCGCAATGCTCAAAAAATATTACTTAATAACTTTGCTAACTGTTGCGGCTTACGCAGCTAATGGTCAAATAGCCAACCGCTTTGATATAATAATAGATGAGCTGATGGCAGACCCAACACCGCAAATTAATTTACCCAATAACGAGTGGATTGAATTGAGAAATACTTCTGCAACAGCATTTAATTTAGCAGGATGGAGAATAAGCGATGCCAGCGGACAAAGCGGCCCAATGCCCAATTATAATTTAATGCCCGATAGTTTTGTAATTGTGTGTACTGCAAATGCAGTAACTGCAATGAGTGCCTATGGTTCAACTATTGCTGTAACCAGCTTCCCTACACTGGATAATACAGGTGATATAATTTATCTCCGCAGTTCACAAAATAAAATTATACATACAGTTAATTATAGTGATGCCTGGTATAAAAATGAATTGAAGAAAGATGGCGGCTGGTCTTTAGAAATGATTGACACAAAAAACCCTTGCAGCGGTTTTACCAACTGGAAAGCAAGTATTGATACCAAAGGCGGAACGCCAGGAAAGAAAAATTCAATTGATGCGGCAAACCCAGATGCTACGGCACCGCAATTACTAAGAGCGTATGCAACAGACAGTGTAAATATCAGTTTGATTTTTGATGAACCGTTGGATAGTTTAAAAGCAGCAACGGCAAACAATTATAATATCAGCGATGGAATTGGTACACCCCAATCTTCTATTACCGTATCTCCAACTTTTGATAAAGTGACTTTAAAATTAAACACAGCTTTAAGCCGAAATAAAGTGTATACCATCACAGTGTCCGCAGTATCAGATTGTGCTGGTAATACAATTGCTGCAAAAAATACCGCAAGAGTTGGTTTAACTGAAATAGCAGATAGTTTGGATATAGTTATCAACGAAATTTTATTCAACCCCAAAAGTAATGGAACAGATTACGTAGAAATTTATAACCGAAGTAATAAAATTGCCGACCTGAAACAAACGTACATCGCCAACCGTAGCAGCGCAGGGGTTATTAGCAATATTAAACAACTGAGCACGGCTAATTATTTATTATTTCCACAAAGTTTTATGGTGATCACTGAAGACCCATCTATTATAAAAAGAGATTTTATTACTAAAAATATGGATGCTTTTATAACCGTTGCTTCTATGCCATCTTATAATGATGATAAAGGAGATGTGATACTATTAAATGTACAAGGCAATATAACTGATGAATTGCAATACGATGAAAAATGGCATTTTAAATTAATTGATAACAGAGAAGGTATTGCTTTAGAAAGAATAGATTACAATGCACCCACCCAACAACCTGATAACTGGCATAGTGCCTCCACCTCTGTTGGATATGGAACACCCACGTATAAAAATTCTCAATTCAAAATTAATGCCGGTGTACAGGGCGAAATAACAGCAACCCCCGAAATTGTTTCTCCCGACAATGATGGCATAGATGATTTTGCAACGATTGATTATAGTTTTCCTTCTGCCGGTTATATTACCAACATAACTATATTTGATGCTGCCGGAAGAGTAGTACGTAATTTACAGCGCAATGCCTTATGTGGAATTAAAGGCAATTATCGATGGGATGGGTTAGGAGAGAAAAATCAAAAGCTTCCTGTAGGTATTTACATTATATACTCAGAAGTATTTAATTTAGTGGGAAAGAAAAAACAGTTTAAGAATACCATTGTGCTGGCAAGGAGAAACTAACTCATCCTTACCTGACACAATAAATAATTATTAAATCATAAATTTTATCTGATGCAGACAAAACATTTTATTATTACTGCAATAGCTGCTGTAATAATTTCATCCTGTAATAACAACCAAAGCAATATGAACCAAACTGTTTACAAATGGCCGGATAGTATTACTGCACCTGTATGTGAAAAGAAACCTGTAACATTAACTGCACATGGGGATTCAAGGGTAGATAATTATTTCTGGCTGAACGATTATTTTAAAAAAGGGCCTGATAGTACCAAAGTAGTGGAATATTTAACTGCAGAAAATAAGTATTACGATACCATGATGGCTGGTACAAAAACACTGCAGGAAAAATTATACAATGAAATGAAGGCAAGGATAAAAGAAAAAGATGAAAGTGTACCAGTATTTAAAAATGGATATTATTATTACAGCCGGGTGGAAGAAGGCAAAGACTATTATGTGTATTGCAGAAAAAAAGGGACATTGGATGCAAAAGAAGAAGTGTTACTGGATGTAAATAAAATGGCCGAAGGTCACAATTATTTTAGTGCCACCGGTTTTGATGTAAGCATGGATAATAAATTAATGGCCTACGGTATAGATACATTATCCAGGCGGCAGTATAATATTTATGTAAAAAATTTAGAAACAGGGGAAATTTATAAAGATGTAATAGCAAATACAGAAGGTGGCCCGGTGTGGGCAAATGATAACCAAACTTTTTTTTATACTGCCAAAAATCTGGTAACCCTGTTATCTGAAAAAATAAAAAAACACAAACTGGGTACAGATCCAGCCACAGATAAAACTGTATATGAAGAAAAGGACCCGAGTAATTATATAGGTGTGGGTAAAACAAAATCAGATAAATTTATTTTAATTGGTTCAAGCGGTACACTTTCTTCTGAATATAAATTTATAGATGCCAATAAACCCAATGATGCATTTAAAGTGTTTCAGCCGCGTATGAAAGAAGTACTATACAGTGTAGATCATGCTAATGACAAATTTTATATTCGCACTAACTTAAATGCCAAAAATTTTAAAGTAGTAACCTGTACTGAGGCTAAAACAGACAGCAGTATCTGGAAGGATATGATTGCTCATAACGACAGTATTTTAATACAGGGTATTGATGTATTTAAAAACTTTGTAGCAGTATCCGAAAGAAAAAATGGTTTAACACAGGTGCATATCATCAACACAAAAAATAACGAAAGCCATTACCTGTCTTTTGATGAACCTGCTTACACTGCAAACCTTGCCTATACGCCCGACTATAATTCGGATGTGGTAAGATTTAATTATACTTCTTTAACTACTCCGGCATCAATATATGATTATAACATGGGTACTAAAGAAAAAAAATTAATGAAACAGCAGGAGGTAGTTGGAGGATATATAGTAAGTGATTATGTTACCGAACGTTTATTTGCTACAGCAAAAGACGGAACAAAAATTCCCATTTCAATAGTATATAAAAAAGGGTTTAAAAGGGATGGTACAGCGCCTTTGCATTTGTATGGTTATGGAAGTTATGGTGCCAGCATGGATGCCAGTTTCAGCAGTGCAAGATTAAGTTTGCTCGACCGTGGATTTGCATTTGCCATTGCACATGTACGTGGTGGTCAGGAGATGGGCAGGTACTGGTATGAAGACGGGAAAATGATGAAAAAGAAAAACACGTTCACTGATTTTATTGATTGTGCAGATTTTTTGCTGGCCAATAAATATACTACTAAGGAACACTTATACACCAGTGGTGGCAGTGCCGGCGGTTTATTAATGGGTGCTGTAGTAAATATGCGGCCCGATTTATGGCATGGTGTAATTGCAGCAGTACCTTTTGTTGATGTAATTAATACCATGAGTGATGCCAGCATACCATTAACCACCAATGAATACGATGAGTGGGGAAATCCTGCCAATAAAGAAAATTACCTGTACATGAAAACGTATTCGCCGTATGACAATGTAGAAAAGAAAGCTTATCCCAATATGCTGGTAACAACAGGCCTGCACGATAGCCAGGTACAATATTTTGAACCGGCAAAATGGGTAGCCAAATTAAGAGAGTTGAAAACAGATAATAACAAATTGTTACTGTACACCAATATGGAAGCAGGCCATGGTGGAGCCAGCGGAAGATTTAAAGCATTGAAAGATCGGGCAAGAGAGTTTGTTTTTTTTCTGGCATTGGAAGGAATAGCGGAATAAAAATAGTTACATATAAATAATAAAGGCCCAGGTATAGTATTTGGGCTTTTATTATTTTAAAATTATTTTCTGCAAAAAATTAAAATAACTGTCACTGGCAACCCTTTTTTAAAATCTTGCGATTTTATTATTGCCAATTATTTATAACCGAAATATTTTTACAACTTATCGCTTAAATAAGTTTACAGTATTTCTTAAACTAACGTTTATGAAAAGGAACCTTATTGCCTTAACTATAGGCATTTTAACCACCATTTTTTTTACTTCCTGCAAAACCGACCCAGTAACACCACCCCGTACCGATATACATTTAGATTCATCAAATGCAACGTTGGGTAAACACCTTGTTGATAAAGATGGTAAATCATTGTATTATTTTTCTAATGATGTAAACGGTTTATCAAATTGTACGGGTGGCTGCCTCACCAACTGGCCAATATATTATGCAGATATGGCAACCACTACCGTTAGTGATGGCTTAAATGCTGCTGATTTTAAAACAATGATAACACTTTTGGGTGTGCCACAAACAACTTACAAGGGATGGCCATTATATTATTATGCCCCGGCAGGCGTACCAGAAGCAGCAGGGGAAACCAAAGGGGAAGGTGTGGGTAATATTTGGTTTGTTGCAAAAACAAATTATTCTATAACGGTAGCCAACTACCAGCTTACTGGTGTAAACGGGATAAATTATTTAAGTAATTATACAGCAGGTAATGGCCGTACCAATTATTTTTGCGACGAAAAAGGAAATACACTTTATTCTTTTGGCAGGGATAGTGCATTTAAAAATAAATATACCAGGGCAGATTTTAGTAATAACCCGGTTTGGCCAATTTACGAAACAGAAAATATTACAGTGCCTTCTACATTAGATAAATCTTTGTTTGAGGTTATTACTTTTAACGGTAAAAAGCAACTAACTTATAAAGGCTGGCCATTGTATTATTATGGCCCCGATGGTTTTGTAAGAGGTGTAAATAAAGGGATAACAGTTCCAGCGTCGCAACCAGTGGGTGCAGTTTGGCCTGTAGTAACAAAAGATGCTATACCGGCACCAAGATAAAATTTGCAAAAATGTTTTACATAATAAATGGCAGGTGATTTATCAAATAACCTGCCATTTATTATATAGCGCCACTAATTTTTTTTGGAGAAAGTGAATAATAATTATTCAAAAAATTTTTCTTCCCTTGTTAACTGCCCCAATTTATTTATTCCTTCAATAATCACTCTTATTTTTTTGCAGTTATCACTATTATAAAACGGAATTTTTATGCGTCTTGTTTTTTTATCCATTATTAAAAAAGGGTTCCAGTACAATGTAGAACGATAGTCGGGTAAATCAGGAGCATTTGTTTTTTCATAATCGGGCATATAAAATTCCCTGATAGCTGAGTAACCATAAATATTTGTAAAGTCTAATCCTTTTACTGTAGAATTATCGGCACCTTTTTTTGTATAAACTGCAACGGCACCCCCGGCACCAGCGCCAGATGCGCCAAAAAATGGAGGCCGGAAAATTTTTATTAAAGCCACACTACTCATAGGAATTGATTGCAGTACACTCATATCGGTATTGGTTTCATCTAAAAAAATACTGGTTTCGCTTCCTCGCCAATTTGCACTTTGTCCATCTGCACTTATTTGTAAGCCTGCAACTTTTCCTCTTAAATAATCTAAAATGCTGAGTGCAGATTTTGCAAAAGGGTCATCATCAATTACAAATGTATAACCATCACCCCCGCTAAAAAAACCTGATGTGTATTGGTCCTCCAATTTTTCTTTTAATGATTTTGTCTTGACTTTTACTACCACTGCATCCAATGTTTTTGCTTTGCTTTCAAATAAAGAATGTTGCAGGAGCGCTAATTTGGCATTTTTTTGTAACGATGCACTGTCTGGTTTTAAATTAATAAAAAAAGAAGAAAGTAAATCAGCAGAAGGTGCTACGGCAGCAGCAATTTCATTTTTAAAAGTAAAACTGGCAACAGAGGTTAGCCGTTTATCTTTATCATTGTTAATTTGATAATACAGCCTTGCAGTATCAAATAAATAAATACCGGATAACCTGAATTGTCCATCTATACTTAAGGGGATATTCAAAAACTGGCTGCTGTTTTTGGTTTTAATATAGCCAGATAAGCTTTTTCCGGTAAGCTGTGTTTTAGTTAATCCATACACACTTCCTTTAACCGAAAGATAATTATCTATTGGGAAAACTAATTTTGGCCATTGCTGTGCCAGTAAATTGGCCCACTTAAATCTTCTCCACCCGTTTGTCATCATTACCA
>JAYSTT010000661.1:0-2086 GCA_043719495.1 Ferruginibacter sp.
CCGTCAACCATGTGTATGCCAAGGGCGCCGATTTTTTGATGTGTTTTAAAAAACTGCATGCACTTTTCAATACAGTCTTCTGCAAGCAGCGTATCGGGGTTTAAAAAAAGTATAAATTCTCCCCGGGCTTTTTCGAGTGCAAGATTATTTGCTTTGGCAAAGCCGATGTTGTCGCTGTTCCATATAAATTTTACTTCAGAAAATTTTTCCTCCAGATATGCCCTGCTTCCATCTGTAGAAGTATTATCGGCTACAATAATTTCCGAAGCAATATCCCTACAGGCTTTTATAACCGAATGCAGGCATTGCTCCAGAAAATATTTTACATTGTAGTTTACTATTATCACCGATAATTGCATGTTCAAATATAGTTATACCAAACTGAATTTCATTTATCGCAAGGGTTGTCAACCTTAGAAAACCCTTACTCATTTTAAGAACTCTTTTATAAAGGTTGACAACCCTGATAATACACTGGCTTAAATTCATGTAAAGCCGTTGTATATTTGCGCCATGTTAAAAACAACACTTTTAAATGCTGTTGAAGCAGGTGCGGTACAACTGAGGCACTATTTTAATAATGAAAATTTAAAGATCAGCAACAAGGAGGGAATCAACAACTGGGTTACCGAGGCCGATCATGCTGCAGAAAAGGCGATCATTGAAGTGATAAAAGCCGATTATCCCGATCATTTTATTTTAAGTGAAGAAGTTGGCGAAATGGCAACCGGCAGCAATATAAAATGGATTATTGACCCCATTGATGGTACCATTAATTATGCCAGCGGTATTCCGCTTTGCTGCGTAAGTATTGGCGTGGAGCAAAATGGCGAAATGATACTGGGTGCTGTTTACAATCCATTCATTGATGAGTTGTTTTTTGCCCAAAAAGGCTTTGGCGCATCTTTAAATGATAAAAAAATAAGTGTAAGTAAAAAAACAGAAGTACTGCACAGTTGTTTGGTAACCGGTTTCCCTTATTCATATCTTGATATGGAAAACGGACCACTGGAAGTTTTTGAGCGCCTGGTACGCAAAGGTGTACCGGTTAGAAGACTTGGGAGTGCGGCCATTGATTTGTGTTGGGTGGCAGCGGGCAGGTTTGATGGTTTTTTTGAACACAGTTTACAGGCATGGGATTCTGCTGCAGGTTATTTAATAGTAGAAGAAGCTGGTGGTAAAGTAACCGATATGAATGGAGATAAATATTCTCATTATCAAAAAAAGATTGTAGCAACGAACGGTTTAATACATGATGAGTTGATTGAAGTGATACATAATAGGAAGCAATTAAGCTAAGAGCCCAAAAGAGGAAAGGAGGAAAACGAGGGGTTCTCTTTTAGCCCTTTTTCTCTTTTGTCCTCTTAGCCAAAAAAAAGAACATGGAAGAAAGAACAGAAATATCAAGCCTCGGCGAATTTGGTTTAATCGATCATCTTACCCGCAATAACGAAACAAAAAACGCATCTACTATTTTAAGTGTGGGTGACGATGGCGCCGTGATTGATCATTTTGGCCGGCAGACTGTTATCAGCACTGATTTACTTGTTGAGGGTATTCATTTCGATCTGATGTACACACCGCTGAAACATTTGGGTTACAAATCGGTGATCGTTAACATCAGCGATATTTATGCCATGAATGCCACGCCAACACAGATCGTTTTAAGCATTGCCATAAGTAATAAGTTTAGTGTTGAGGCGTTAGATGAGTTTTACGAAGGTGTGTATGCAGCCTGCGATCATTACAATGTTGATTTGGTTGGCGGAGATACCACTACATCGCAACGGGGTTTTGTAATTAGCATTACTGCCATTGGCGAAGTGGCACCTGATACGTATGTAAAAAGAGATGGTGCTAAAGTGAACGACCTTATCTGCGTAAGCGGCGATTTAGGCGGCGCATTTTTAGGTTTAACAATTTTAGAAAGAGAGAAAAAAATATTTGAACAAACCGGTGCCCAGCCCGATCTTGAAAACCGGGCATATATTGTTGGCCGCTTATTAAAACCCGAAGCCAGGAAAGATGTGATTGAATATTTTGCAGAGCATAAAATTGTGCCCACCAGCATGATGGACATCAGCGA
>JAYSTT010000662.1:0-2086 GCA_043719495.1 Ferruginibacter sp.
CTTAACAAAGTAAGAAACTATTATAACCAGTTGGTAAATTATAAAACACAGGTAACGCTGCTGCAAAAAAATTATGCCAGCTACCAACGGCTGCAAAAAGGTGAAGAATTAAAATTCTTTAATGGAGAAAGTAATTTGTTTTTGATGAACAGCCGGGAAAATAAAGCCCTGGAAACATTATTAAAGCTTATTGAAACAACTATAAAATACAATAAAACAGCGCAGGCTTTGCAATGGGCTGCAGGGCAATTGCAATAATTTTTTACACCCGCTTTATACTTTATTTTTTAAAAATTTTATTTCAATAAAACCATTTACCTGTAGTTGATATTGCTTTTCAACAGCGTATTCAATTATTTTTCTTAGCTCAGTTTGAGTAATCTTTAGTGCCTCAATACGTTTTTTTGAGTTGGAAATATCTTTACCAAACCTTTCCTCGTTACTAAACATTTCAAGTTGATGATAATTAATTTTACGGCTGATAAGATCTGATAAAACTTTACCGGCCTCGGCCGGGGCAAAGGTTCCATCAATTAGTGTAAGCTGTTGTATGTTTTCCATAAATTAATCAATTTAATTGAATTCCACTTTTAATAGTAATGCTGCCGTCTGCTCAATGTATTGCCGGGTATCAAAAGTGTAGCATCCATAATTTCCGGACCAATACCACCACCTTTTGCTACAGTAATTTTTGTCATGTGGTTTTGTTTTTTTAGCACCGCAAAAATGGGTATATCAATTCATAAGTAAACATATATCTTTACTATACTAACCATAAGTTTTTTTTATGAACTATACGTTGAATCAATTGCAGATCTTTCTGAAGATTGCACAAACAAAAAGTGTAACAAGGGCTGCAGAAGCGTTGCATTTAACACAACCTGCCGTATCAATTCAGCTAAAAAATTTACAGGCGCAGTTTGAAATACCTCTAACAGAAGTGGTGGGCAGAAAAATATACATTACTGATTTTGGAAAAGAAATTGCAGAAGCTGCCGAAAATATTTTGAACCATGCCCATGCAATCAATCACAAAACATTAAGCCATAAAGGCAAACTGGCCGGGCGGTTAAAAATTTCAGTCGTATCTACCGGTAAATATGTAATACCCTATTTTTTATCAGATTTTATAAATATGCATAATGGTATTGAGCTGATTTTGGATGTTACCAACAAAATGAAAGTAGTTGAAAGTTTAGAAAAAAATGAGGTTGATTTTTCGCTGGTTTCAGTTTTGCCGGATACTTTGCAAGTTGAAAAATTAGAATTGATGCAAAATAAATTATACCTGGTGAGTAATACAAAGCAAAAGTTTAAGAGTAAGCTGTATGATAAAAGCATTTTCGAATCTGTTCCTCTAATTTACAGAGAGCCGGGTTCAGGCACAAGGCAAACAATGGAAAAATTTATAAAACGAAATAACTTACCGGTACAAAAAAAGATGGAGCTTACATCTAACGAAGCGGTAAAGCAGGCTGTGGTTGCAGGTTTGGGCTGCTCTATTATGCCATTGATTGGTATAAAGAATGAGTTACAGAATGGCGAGTTGCAGATCGTTCCAGTTAAGGGGTTCCCCATAAAATCCGTGTGGAATTTAATCTGGCTAAAGGGTAAAAATCTTTCTCCGGTTGCCCTGGCTTTTTTAAATTACCTGAAAAAAGAAAAAGGGAACATTATAAAGGAAAAGTTTCAATGGTTTGAGGAGTATTGAAACTCCCCTTTAAGTCAACCAGCTTTGCCAGCATTCTTAAATTTAGCAATTGCTTGTTTGGTAAACGCACTCAACACCAGCTTGCCACTAATGGCTGCTCGTTCCTTTAATAATTCATCCCAATGTTCGGCTCCTTTCCAGAATATTTTTTTCATTTCGGCCATGGCAGCAGGATTGGAGTGTGCTAATGTATTTGCCAGTTTATAAACCGCTTCATCTACATTTTCAATACTGTTGTGCAGTTCTGCAAAAAGCCCTTTGCGCTTTGCCCAATCGCTGCTGCGCCAACTGGCTGCATCAACAGCCAATGCACTAAAAGCTGCAGTGCCAATTTTTCTTTCCACTGCCGGTCCCACAACAAAGGGACCAATGCCT
>JAYSTT010000663.1:0-2086 GCA_043719495.1 Ferruginibacter sp.
CTTAAGCCCTGTTACAACCGGTGTTGGCGTATTTTCGGTAACCAGGCAGTAAAATAACAACTACAACCTCAAATAAATAAAACAGTTTGGCTTTTACAGTCAGGCTGTTTTATTTTTGTGGGTATGAGTAGTTTATCTGATGACGTAAAAAATATTTTGGGGCTTAAATTACCCAGCGACCCCCGTTGGGTAAATTTAGCAGCGTTGCAATTAGATGAAATTTTAACGGATCATGCATACTGCGAACAGAAAGCTGCAACCACCTGCATTTCCCTAATTACAAAAAATTCCGAAAAAGAATTACTGGTAGATGAGCTTGCCCCAATTGTTACCGAAGAATGGGGACACTTTAGAATGGTTATTGCCGAACTGAAAAAACGAAATCTAAAACTGGGCAGGCAAAGAAAAGATGTGTACGTAAACAGCCTCTTACAATTTCAGAAAAAAGATGGTAGTCCGCAGGAGCGTTTTTTAGACCAGATGCTGATTATGGCACTGATAGAAGCCCGCAGTTGCGAACGTTTTAAAAGGCTGAGTGAAGGTTTAGATGATGAATACATGCGTAATTTTTACAGAAAATTTATGGAGAGTGAAGCAGGTCATTATACATTATTCATTACCCTTGCTGAGCATTATTTAGATAAAAAAATTGTAAGAGAACGGTGGGCTGCATGGTTGAAATATGAAAAGGAACTGATGGATGAGATGGAGGTTAGAGGGGATAGGATACATTAAAACGACCACTACCTCAAACCCCCTAGCCCCCTGAAGGGGGAATTTGGAGCTCATAATTTAAAGAAGTTTTCTTCTTCTGTAAGATTGAGATATGAAAACTGCTCCTGCAGTTTTTTTACTTTCTCAAAATTTGTTTGCAGAAATTTTTTGTGCTGTTCCGATGTTGGATTGAATGGCTTATGATTTTTAGCTGCAACAATCACCGCTATCTCTTTCATTAACTGCTGCGATGTTTCATCAATACAGGTTGCAATAAATTTTTCCCACACATAGTTGGTGGCAGCGTAATTGGGATGCACCATGTCTTCAGCAAAAAAACGGTAATCACGCAGGTCGTCAATAATAAGTTCATAAGCTGGAAAGTAAAAACAGTTTGTATTTTTTTCAGTAAGCTGATGAACAGCCTGTATCAGCGTGGCTTTGCTTCGGTTGTTCTCTACAAAGCCATCACGCAAGTGCCGCACAGGGCTGATGGTGAAAATAATTTTTAAGTCAGGATTAAAAACCTGTACTTTTTCAATCATCTGCTGCAAACCTGTAAATACTTCTTCAATTGATAAAAGGCGCTTAACAAATTTATCGGTTGGTACTTTGTGGCAATTGGCAACCACTTCTTTGTTTTCCAGTTGGTACACAAAAGAAGAACCAAGCGTTATCAACAACCAATCAGCATTTTTTAAAAATGCATTTGCTTTGGATTGAGATTCATTTATTCCATGTAAACATTCGGCTACACCGGGTTTTGAAAAACGACTGTGATGTTCCCAACTGTTCCAGCATTCGTTTTGATAAAACAGATCAGCTTCGCTGTATTGTTTATTATCTATGTAAGATGAAATGGATTTGGTAATGCTTACCGGATTAAATAAAATGCCATTCGGATTATCCAGAACCGAAAATTTATTGCTGGCCAGTTTTGATCCGATCTGTTCGGTAAAGCAGGAGCCAATCAGCAATAATTTATGCTGATGTTTGATTTTTATATCAAATGGTTTGGGAGTAAATTCTAAGCGGAAATCCATGCCCCTATCCCCTAAAGGGGGACTATTGTGTTTTGTTAAAAATAATTGCCACTGATACTTCGACAAGCTCAGTACACGAATTTACACGAATATTTCTGATGCCAGCATACTGCATTTTTTCAAAGCATCCATATCTAAATTATTCAGCAAATTCCTTTCATTAAAATATGGTATCATCAATTCGGTATCCATATTCCCCACTAGTTCATCATCAGCCATTGGGCATCCACCAATGCCTTTTAATGCGCCATCAAAGCGTTTGCACCCAGCCTGCAGGGCTGCATCTACCTTTTCCTTCCAGTTTGTTGCCGTTGAATGAAGATGAACAC
>JAYSTT010000664.1:0-5045 GCA_043719495.1 Ferruginibacter sp.
TTTGTTAAGTAGTCGTGCAAAGAATAAATTTCAAATTGCAGTTTTTCGGGCTGGTCTTTGTGTAAGTGATATTGTTCTATTTTTAATTTATTTTTTGTCGGTGTAGCCATTCTGATTGTCACTTTTTTATACTGTTGTTGTTTACTTAGAGTGTCGCCATAGCCTTGCCGATAACACCAAACCCCATGTTAGCGGCAGACTTATTGTCCGAAAGCCTCTTCAAATGTCTTACCTGAATTTATGTCTTTAATAAACTTGTCTAATTTTTCTTTTGTGTACCAAGTTTTAACTTCGTGTTTTGCAGTCATATAATTCAGCATAATTTGGTCATGTGAACCTGTGAGAAACTGTCCGCCCGATTTAAATTTTTTAATGTCTGGCAGATTTTTGAAATTGTCTGACTTTGCTTTTAAAGTATCGTCAGAATAATAATCTCTATAATCATTTTGCATTGCTAATCCTTCGTCAAACCATGTTGGAATTTTGAAAGTCCAATTATAAAACCCAATTCGATTATAAAATTCGGCATGTGAAAATTCGTGAGCAATAATATCTAAATCCATTGCGTCAGCACTCAATACAATAACAGCACCCAATTTTGAGTAAGTAACAGCAGGTACAGAAGGATTGTAACAATATTTTTCAAAATCGTCATGTTTGTCACAATAAATAAATTTAGGGTTACTTGTTTTTTGTCCCCAAAAATTGTCGACACGAACTGATGCTTGGGATATTAACGATTTTAAACTGTCAATTTTGTTATGTGGTGTCGATGCGTTAAAATATATACGCCCCTCTTTTTTAAAATTTGAATAGTCGATTAAAATACTCCTTGTCTCCTGCGGAAAAAAAATGAAATGGGCAAAAGCAGAAATCGGAATAACGATAAGGAAAATCAAAACTGTCCTTCTGATTATTTTTTTAAGCTTTGTCATACTGTGAGATTTTTAAAGTTTGCCGCTAACGGGCAGGTAGTGCTGCAGGTGGGATATTTTATAACGTCTAGCCCGGAACCGCTGCCCAATTGAAAATATAAAGTTGAAGTTAACAACAAAAAGCCAAATTGAAACTCGTCTGCCGGAACTAAAGTACAGCGATGCAACCAGCCGAAGTTTCAACGTCCAGCCCCACTTGCAGCAATACCAATGTTAGCTGTTGTTTTGTTAGATAATTCAAATGTCCTAATTAGTCGCCTGTCCGTCGTAATAAGTTGACCCCTATAAAATACGGCATAAGAAATGGAATTGCAGGAATTGATACTGCAAAACCGGCTGCAACAAATGGTTCCGGTAAAAAAGCTGATAGCACAATGAGGGCAAAAGCTAATAAACTTATAAGAGTATAAATTTTTGATGAAGTTTTACTCAACCACCCAACCCGATTCATTGAAACAACAAAAAAGGTAATTGCAAGGTAAGTAAGCGCAACTTCAACAACTGATATCATTCCAAATAGTGATCTCAAGGGTTTGAACCATTCGGGAAGTTTTTCCGTATTTGAAGAAACTAATATTTTGAATGATTCTGTCAATGAAAATCCCCAGAAAAGCATATCAAGAATGAAAAGAGGTATTGCAATAATAATAGCAACAAAGCCCAAAAGAGAGTAGTATTTTTCTCCCTCATCCTTTAATTTTTCCTTCAATAAAGTAAACCCGAAAAAAATGAAAATACCTGCTACTGTTAACATTGAATATCTTACTTGTTGTTCGGTGGCTGTTTCTGCCCATGATGTAGCTGTTTCAGGTGGTGGACCTAACCCAAAAAACATGGAGACAAGAATCCATGGAACAATCAGGAAAAATGCTCCAGCAGCAAGATGTGTTTTTTCTGTTTTTGAATTAATGACATGCAATCCGAGCTTCCATGAAGCTATTAGCATTAGAAATACATTTATTATCCATATAGGTAAATATAATGTGTAATTAATTTTTCCGAATCCGAAGCCAAAAGCTGCTGCTAAAAGAGGGACAAGTATAAGGTATGCTCTGCTAGTTTTGCGGTCTGAGAGTTTCATAATTTGATTGTCTTGGCTTAAATTAAATTAATCTTTTCTGCCCATAAATAATTACAAGGTCAATAAAAATAACAGCTAACTCTTGTATTTGCGCAACTCTTGTTACTCAAACAATTGATTGTTAATTAAAATGAGAAGAAATGTTTTGAATTGCCCATTGCAGGATTTTTAATTTATTATTAAAATAATTATCTTCAAAAAAAAGCCCTGCCTAAAATTACTATTTCATTTCCTCCACCCATTTATCCCTATCATCGGGGCTAAATTTCCAAGGGGCAAAATTATTTTCAATATTACTGAACATGGCGTTCCATTCCTGTGGTGCATTGCTGTCTTCCATAATAAGGGAGCGGCGCAGTTCTATAATAATTTCCAAAGGAGAGATAGATACCGGGCATTCTTCTACACAGGCATTGCAGGTGGTGCAAGCCCGTAATTCTTCTACAGTAATGAAGTCATTAAGTAATTGTTTGCCATCGGGCTTAAATTCTTTATTGGCGGTTATGTTTTTTCCAACAGCTTCCAACCTATCCCTGGTATCCATCATAATTTTTCGGGGGCTTAGCAGTTTACCCGTTTGGTTAGCAGGGCAGGCAGCACTGCAACGGCCACATTCGGTACAACTATAGGCATCTAATAAATTTTTCCAGCTCAGGTCAAAAATATCTTTGGCTCCAAATTTTTGTGCTGCAGCATCGCCGGTGGGGGCCAGCTCGGGTTGCATCATGTACTTTACTTCGTTCTGTACATTTTGCATGTTAGGTATTTTACCCTGTACATTCAGCCTGGCGTAATATGCATTAGGAAATGCCAGCATTATATGCAGGTGTTTACTATAAGGCAAATAATTTAAGAAGGCCAATATGCCAATGATATGCAGCCACCAGCATGTACGCTCCATAACCATTAAACCGCTTTTGGAAAAACCGCTGAACATAGGTGCCATGATTCCTGAAAAAAGAAAGTCACCGGTGTTGTGGTAATGTTCGCTGCCCATTAATTGCAAAGCTCTGTCTGTACCATTCATGGTAAGAAAGAGGCTCATTAAAATAATTTCGGTAATTAAAATATAATTGGCATCGCTGCGTGGCCAGCCATTAAGGTCGTTGCTGATAAAGCGTTTTAGTTTGATGATATTTCTTCTTACTAAAAAAATAACACAAACAGCAAATACTGCTACGGCCAGTATTTCAAAAAAGTTTATAAGAAAAGTATAAAAACTTCCCAGGAACGGAAAGAACAAACGGTGGGTACCGAGTATACCATCTAAAATAATTTCCAGTACTTCTACATTAATAATAATGAAGCCGGCATAAATGATTAAATGCATTACCGCTACCAGTGGATTTTTAAACATCTTTTTTTGCCCCAGTGCCAGCAGCAGGAGATTTTTCCAGCGGAGTGGTTTATTATCGGAAAGGTCTTCCTCTTTACCCAACAAAATATTACGGCGTATTTGCATGATGTTTTTTGCAAATAGCCAGCTGGCAAAGCCTAAGCAGGCAATAAAAAAAATTTGGAAAAGGATGGACATAGCTGATGTTTGTGATTGCTAAGGTAAAACTTTATATTACACAAATTATAAAACACAATTATCACCATTTTAAAACGCAAATAATTCATGTATTTCGTGTAATTTTATTTTAATTAGAGTAACATGAGGAATAAAAAAAGATACATTTTAACTGCTGCAGTGGCCGAAAAGAAACTCCGGCGCATGGCCCTGGAAATTACAGAACGCAATTATGATGAAACACAACTGATACTTATAGGTATTAAAAATAACGGCACTGTGATTGCAAAAAAAATATGTGATTGCCTGAAAACAAATTATAGTGGAGAAGTAATTGTGATTGAATTGGGCATTGATAAAAAGAAGCCGGCCGCAGTTACATTAAGCAGTGTTATAGATGTTAACGGGAAAGTTATTGTTTTAATAGATGACGTTGCCAACAGTGGAAGAACCATGTTATATGCCTTAAAACCATTGCTGGATCAATATCCTAAAAAAATACAAACGCTGGCACTGGTGGAGCGTACGCATAAAACTTTTCCGGTTGCGGTTGATTATGTGGGCATTTCTGTTTCTACTACTCCGCATGAACATATTTATGTAGAAGTGGAGAACGATATTGTTACCGGTGCATGGATTGAGGAGGATTAAAGTTACTGGGAGTTTGCACCATTTTACAGCCTGTTGTTACAATAAAAAAAATAAAACATCTTTAAATAATTTCAAACAAGAAAAAAGGGAATAATTATATTATTGTCCCCTGAGGCTATTCGCTTGTAGTTTTACTACCCACCAGCTACAAAAAACATATACGAGAGCGAGGCCAGCACAAAAAATAATATCAGCACTGCATATAAAGGAGTGAGCCTGGCTCTTTTAATCATACTCATTACTAATCCAACAGACATAATAACCAACCCCAGCCAAACCAAATTGATATAGGGGAACAGGTAGGCTTTTATGGTAATAAAATCAATGATTTTATCCGACTCTTTAATCCCTAATTTAATCTTTCTGTTTTCGGTAACACCAGCAAATTTTAAATACAAATTTTGTGCATAAACGGTATCATCTATTTCAATGGCAATTGAGTTTACACCACTTCCCTGAATTTGAATAAGGGGGGAAGCATTGTAATGCATACCATTTTTTCCTACTAAAGTAATATCGGCCATTAAAGCAGCATCGTTTGGGGTAAAATGGTATTTTGTATTGTTAGGATTTTTTATAACACTGTTTAATATCAAATAGCCCTTACTGTAAAATGCAGTATCGCCTTCGGCCAGTTCTTTAATAATAAATTGGTTGGTATCTGTTTTGTTACTCTCGGGGTTTATACTGGAGATATAAGTATAAATATCTTTTGTTAAATATCGTTTGGTGCCAGGGTTACTGCTTTTTAATTCTTCTTTACCTACATACACATCGGGGTTTAATGCAAATACTTCACTGGAATCTTTTTTTACAAATTTTAATTTATAAAAATTCCTTCCTCCTTCCTTACCTGCGGAGTCTC
>JAYSTT010000665.1:0-2085 GCA_043719495.1 Ferruginibacter sp.
TTGCGGTAACCCAGGCCACCACTTAATAACATGCGGTTTGCCTTAAGCTCTTTGTCTTTGTAAGGGTTGCTGTAATAAGCAAATCCAAGCCGGGCCATAATAATTTTAAATTTCAATTCGCCACCAACTCTAAAATTAAAATTGCCTTTGTAATTAGCCTTAACCACATTGTTCAGCGCTTTGTAGTAAACCTTTTCTTCGGGGGTTACCGTTTCGTTATCGCTTTGAAAACGGCTGCCACGGTGCTGCACATATTCAATATCGGCACTAATAAAACCTTTTTGGCGGGTAACATCTTTTACTTCTCTAAAAACATACGATGCACTGATGATAGCTTTAAACGGAGTGCTTTGTATGTACTTTGCTTCACCGGGTTTATCATTGGTAAAATATTGTGAGCTTACGGTGAATTTATCAACCGGGTTTTCTACTTCTGTGGTTAGATGGGTGGTACGGGTATCAGTTAAAAACATCCAGGTAGGCGTGTGTATGGCCAGCCCTAAACGTATATAATCTTTAGGGCGGTAAATGATGCCCACCTTGGCATTAAAACCAATGCCTGCGGTTTTAAAATCATCAGTGTATTCAAACTGCTTAAAATAGTTGCTGGTATTGTTGGATGTATCCGATTCTTTAAAAACAGTATTGCTGGTATAACTTACCAATGGCACACCAATGGCACCGCCGATAAACCACTTGTCTTTGCTGTTGTGGGCAAAACCGATTGATACTTCGCTGATAGCACCCTTTGTTTTTTTAGTCATTTCCTGCTGCAGTGCCTGGTGTGCATCCAGTATATATTCGGGAGCGCCTTTTACCTGTTTAATGCCGTTGATGGAAACTGTATCAATCAGGTAAGTGTATAATGCAGGAGCCGATGTATATGGAAAAGGAGAGGAAGTGCGGTCTAAAACCTTATCAATCTTGTAACCGCTTTTTGCAAACTCCTCAGCAAACTGTTCGCTGAAAGAACTGTAATTATTCAAACCTCTATAATGTACTTCATTATTAAAATTGGCAGTTTGTGTTATGGCAATGCTGAATGCACTGCTGTTCTTTGAGTTCTTTCCGTTGCTTTGTCCAAATACCCAACCGCTGGTTCCAAAGCCAATACTGTTTTTATTGTTCTTTGAATCGGTTTCCCTAAATTTTGCCTTATTATTATTTAAAAAGAAACCCGGCGTTATCACAAATTCATTGGTCTTATAAAACCCAAGTCCGGCGGGGTTTACAAAGGTTGCATTAATATCTCCACCTAACGATCCCATTGCTCCACCAACCGCCATATTGCGTGCCGTGCCGCTTTGCGGATAAAAGGAATAACGTATGGCATCCTCCGGAACCTGGGCGTAAATAATGCTGCTTATAAATAATAAAGGGAGTAGTAAATATTTTTTCATGTAGATACTTTTAACTAAATAATAATTTCAATTGCAGATAATTATTAAACCACAAAGAACTTCGCTAAAGTCTTCGCAATTTCCTTCTCCGCCGCGGCGGAAGGATAGGAGGGGCCGTTTTATCCTCCTCTTGCGGGCCTGCTGCTTGATGAACTTGATCCACTGCTGCTGCTGCTGCCTGATGAAGAACTGCCGCTGGATGAAGGCGAATACGTTCTTGTGTTATTAGACGAAGAAGGTGTGGCGGGCGTTGGCTCAATGGTTTGTCTTAATATATTTCCTACTCTGCTGCCACTTCTGTTGCTGTTATTGTATTGAGAAGAATTGCTGGATACATTTAAAGTACCATTGGTTTTACCGGTTGCAACCCTGGTATTGTAACCGTTGTAAGTGTTCAGATTTACCATACGGGGTGTGCTGTTAACCGGAGTTTTATAGGTTGGTGTTGCTGTATAAATAGCCCATGGATAATAATAAGGGTTGTAATAATATCCGGTATTCTTACAGTTGCAATAACAATAATTGTACGGACTGTTATCGTATTCATAATCATCTCTGAAATCCCTCCAGCGGCGGTCGCGTATGCTCATGGTTATTTCATAATCGTTGTTGGTCTTTTCATAGCGCTGTTCTTCACGCTTTGTTTCTTGTCTTTCTTCAACAACTTTTACCGGTGAGTAATATA
>JAYSTT010000666.1:0-5032 GCA_043719495.1 Ferruginibacter sp.
TAATTGCGATAAGTTAGCATCATAACTAACGGATATGGCCACAGGTTTAAATTCTAATTTTACAACGGGTATAATAGCATCTTTCCACCGTAAAAATGCGCCCCCATGTAAAATATATTTTGGGTCTTCTATATCGTCTAATTTCCAGGAATATAAAGCACCGGCCATAGTTTCGGTATAAGTCCCCTGCTTACTATAATCCCCCAAAAAAGTAAAGAAAGAATATTCATTCATATTCATCCTTATGCCTACCGAACCTACCCATTTAGGAATCATCTCGTAATTAGGATTGCCATAAAAAGATACTTTGGTGGCTTTATTAAAATGATGATAAGCCGCACCCAGATAAATATTGTTATCGGTATTTTCTCCAATCTGGGTATTAAAACTCATGCCCACACTTGCATCTAAATAAGAGTAGGAGTTTTTAAGAAATGTTTCGCCAGATCCTAAACCCGGGTTAAAGCCTGTGCCATCATATTGGCTGTTGGTGGTAACTTTGCTCCTATCGATACTTCGCTGTACCCAACCACCCATAAAACCTAAAGAGAGGTACATATTCCTATCGGCACTTAAAGATTTGTGATAATTTACAGCAGGTAAAATATGGGTTGATTGTAATGACACTGTGCCGGCTTTATCGTATAAAACCTGGCCACCAAGGGTTATAAAATCATCTCCTTTGCCAATTGGTTTTTTATATTCTGCATTTATAGAGCCTGTTCTATATGGTGTGGTTACGCTATTCCATTGGTTACGGTAAACAGCCTGCACCCTAACATCGCCGCTAAAAATACCTGCCAGTGCCGGGTTCCTAAGTAATGGTGTTTCAAAAAATTGAGAGAAATGGATATCCTGTGTATATGCCTGCCCGCCAGTTATTAGCAAAATAAAAAAAAGCAGTAAAGGTTTTATCAAACCTTTTATCATGGTTACGTTTTTTGTTGTTAGTGCAGCCTTGCGGTATTTTAAACGAAAATTTGCTATAATTATTATTGAATTAAAGTAATATTTCCTTTATACGTTAGTATATCGCTGTTTTCACAAATTATTTCTATAATGTAGGTATAAACATCAGTGGTTTGTAACCTGCCATTGTACTTGCCATTCCAGCCAGAGCTTGGGTCGTTAGGAAAAAGGTTTACTTTTTGAAAAACCATTTCTCCCCAGCGATTAAATATTCTCATACTTTGTATTTTAAATAAGCCTGTTCCTCGTGGATAAAACCATTCATTAACACCATCATTATTTGGAGAAAACGTATTGGGGATGAAAACATTTTTATCGTTGCAAATAACAATTATTGTAACATTATCTGTACTTACACAACCATTGCCATCGGTAACTTTAATGGTGTAAGTGGTGGTATTTTTTGGAGATGCAATGGTATTATAACAGTTGGTGCATGATAACTGAGTAGCTGGTGTCCACAAATAATCCACCACTACAGAGCCTGTTGGATTAATAGCAATTGACGCCCCAACCCCAATTATTTTATCGGGTCCTGCATTAATTAATGGAAGTGGGTATACAATAACAGTTTGGTTAACTGTATCTGCACAGCCAGTGCTGTTGGTTACTATTAAACGCAGTGGGTAATTCCCTGCAGTATCATATCGTTGAGGCAATGGGTTTTGTATTATAGATGTGTTGCCATTTCCAAAATTCCAAAACCATTTTATTGCTGAGGTATCGGGTTGTACAATTACACCTCTAAAGGTTAACCTGTTTTGCATACAAATGGGTGCATTTCCGGTAATAGCAATTACCGGCGAAGCGACAATTTTAATAAGATTGGTTTTAATTGCTGTATCACTGCAGCCATTGGCTGTTGTTACAATTAAACGAACTGTATAAAAACCCGGTGCCGTATAATTATGAGATGGGTTTTTTGCAACAGACGTTCCACCATCGCCAAAGCTCCAGTTGTAACTGATACTTACGCCATTAGTAATGGTAGAATCTGTAAAATTTATAATGCCGCCGTCGCAAAGCAATGAATCGCTTGCAGCAAAATCCACAAAGCTTTTAGTAACATAAATAGTATCTATTCCGGTAACAGGAATTTGGCAGCCTGTTTGATCTTCTAAAATTACTTTAGGTAAAAATTTGCCGGGCAATAAATAATTATAAATAAGATTAGAATCTGTTGAAGCGATTGTATTGCCATCATTTAAATCCCACAAATAGGTAACAGGACCTGGTGTTGAAACATGGAAGATAACGGGCAACGGTGAACATCCTGCTAACGGAGAATAAGTTAATGTTGCTGTTGACGGATAAAGAATTATTGTTTTATTTACCGTATCGATACAACCACCCGGGCCAGCAACTGCTAACCTTGCAATATATGTTCCAGGTGTTGAATAATAATGTGTTGGTTGTGCCAATGTGGAAGTAGTTCCATCACCAAAAATCCATTTTGCACTTGTTGAGAATAAAGATGTGTTAGTAAAAATTACCTCAAAAGGCGAACAGGAACTTATAGAATCATTTACAGTAAATGCTGCTTTTACTGTATGTACTTTTATATAATTTACTTTAGTAGCAGTATCCTTACAACCATTTACATCGGTTGCAATTAACCGTACTGTATAATCTCCGTCAGCTGCATATACTTTAACCGGACTTGTAACAATTGAGGAAGTGGCATCCCCAAAATTCCAAGCATAGCTAAGGCCAATACCTATTGATGAATTTGTAAATGTTACATTTTTCCCTGCACAGGTTAAAGTATCGGGAGTAGAAAAAATTGCTTTAGGATTGGTAACAAAAACCTGGGTATTAGTAATGAAACTATTACTGCAACCATAACTATCAGTAACTGTAAGCCGGGGATTAAAAGAACCAGCGGTATCATATACATGATTAAAAGGAGGGTTGTTATACGATTGCATAATACCATCACCATAATTCCATACCCAGTTTGTAATAGCATGAACTCCATCAGTAATAGTAAGATCCGTGAAATTTACATTTAAAGGTTTACAGCCTGCCAACGGAGAAAAAGAAAAATTTGAAATTGGCCCCCACACCCTTATAACGTTAGCTCTTGTAAAGGTGGAAATACATCCCCTGTTGTCGGTAATGGTAAGTGTTACTGAATATAAACCTGGTAAGAGGTAATTATGAGTTGTTGATGAACCAGCTAAACCCGATATTCCATCTCCATAATCCCAAAAATAGGTGGCTATATTAGCAGGATTTATACCGGCACTTGTGAATATGGCAATCTGGCTGGTACAAATTGTATCATCTGCAATAGTAAAATTTGCTGTTTCATTGTATAAAACAACACTGTTAATACGAGTGTTACTACAGCCTCCGTTAGTTACAGTTAAAGAAACATTGTAAGTACCATAAGCTGCATAAATGTGTACTGGGTTTTGGGCATTTGAAGTAAAGCCATCTCCAAAATTCCAAAACCAGGTTTGAGGTAATACAGATTGATCAGTAAATGCTACCTGTAATTTATTGCCACAGTTAAATGCTGCAATAAATCTTGAAACGGGTGGCAGGGCAGTTATATAATTTGGTTTAATTAAAGTATCGGCACAGCCATTATTCCAGGCTATTAAACGTACAGTAAGTCTTCCGGTATCCAAATAAGTATATGCAGGGTTTTGTATGGTTGAAGTGCCAATCCCATCTCCAAAATCCCAACTCCATCTGTCTGAGGGTACAGTTAAGTTGGTGAATTGAACGGGCTGGCCAACGCATTGTGCTAAAGGTATAGCACTAAAATTGGCTAATGATTTGTTGCCTGCTCTTACTGCATTTACAAATACAGAGGAATCGATACATCCGTCATTTGTAGTTATGTATAATTTTACTGTATAGTTACCTTGAATGGTATATGTATGAGAAGGGTTTGATGCAATAGAAGTAACCCCATCACCAAAATCCCAAAAATAAGATGCAATTCCATCAGTTGTAATAACATTCGGCGTAGGGGAGATGGTAAAAGGTACACATCCTTCTAATGGTAAGCCGTTGATGTTTACGATGGGTGCCTGCACCCGTACAAACTGGGTTTTAATAATACTATCGCTGCAGCCATTCAGGCCTGTGGCAATTAATGTTACTGCGTAATTGCCCAAAGAGGTGTAAGTATGCGATGGGTTTTGTGCTACTGATGTTCCCCCATCTCCAAAATTCCAGCTCCATCCTGTTGCACCAATTGACAAATCAGTAAAATTAACCGTAAAAGGCACCTTGCAGTCAGTTACATCAGCGGCATTAAAATCTGGTGTGGGTAAATCCAGTACAGTGATTTGTTTAATAACTGAATCGGCACAGGTTCCGTAACTGTTTTTTAATTTAATAAAATACACACCCGGTACAGCGTATGTTTTTGATGGATTGGTAAGTGCAGAAAATGTACCATCACCAAAATCCCAAAGTGAACTTACAGATGCCGGCACGGATGTATTTGTAAAATTGGCTGCTACTCCTTTACAAATAGAAGACGGACCTGTAAAATCTGAAATCACATCTTTAATAACAATGGCAGCTGGTTTTATCAAAGTATCCACACAGCCGGCACTACTTTGAACAATTAAAGTAACTGTAAAACTACCACCTGTAAAGTAAGTATAGACTGGATTAGCCGCAAATGCAGTTCCTCCATCTCCAAAAGACCATTCGTAACTTAAAGTACCCGGGCCGGTTGAAAGATTGGTAAAACTAATTGTTTCGGGTGGTTTACAAAGTTGTGGTGAAGTGTTGCTGAAGTTTACTGTAACTCCAGGAGATACCTGGATATAATTTGGCCGGCTTACTACTTTTGAACATCCTCCGGCGTTAGTTACTTTTAAAGTAACTGTATAATTGCCGACTGTAGTATAAATATGAAAAGGGCTTTGTGCTGTTGATAAAGCACCATCCCCAAAATCCCATTCCCAGCTACTTATAGCAGCTGAACCTCCAACAGACAAGTCTGTGAAATTTACTCTTAGGGGAAAACAACCAGTATTATTTGATGCAAGAAAATCAACAATAGGTTTATCATCTACTTTAATATACTGGGTTT
>JAYSTT010000667.1:0-2080 GCA_043719495.1 Ferruginibacter sp.
TTATTTGGTGCCGGTTTTTTTCTTGCTCTTAAAGAGCTTAAAAAACTTAATTAATATTTTTCAAATACAGTTGGTATTTCAAAGTCCACTCACCCCCAACGTTTTTTATGCAGTGCATGCAAAGCAGGGTAAGCGCACCAGCATTGCAGCCTTCTCTTAAAAATTTATTACCTCAGCCCTTCAACGCAGTGGGTAACATCTTTTCTTCCCACCGTTTTCAAGCAGCGGCGTATGCTTCGAATGCACTTAATCGGAACTGGTAGTCCGAAGCTCACCAGACAACCCAATTAGATACAACGCAAATAAAAATTAGTTGCATTAAAACACTGCCTTTAAGTTTTTCCCCGGCATAATGCGTAAGCATTCCAAAACTATCAATACCATCAGTATAAAATCTTGCAAAAGAATAATACTTTTAATGTTGCTGCCAAATGCAATAAAAACCGTTGGTACAAAAGTTCCGATTTTTACCATGTTTTATTTTAAAATTTATTTACTTTCATAAAAAAAATACAACTATGATAGTAGCTTATGTAACATTTAACGGCAATACAGAGGAAGCTTTCAATTTTTACAAATCAGCACTTGAAGGTGATATCACCAATATTCAACGCTTTGGCGATTCGCCAAACGGTGCCCAAATACCTGATGCTGACAAGAAAAAAATAATGCACATTGCATTAGAGGCACCCAATAATATTAAATTAATGGGCAACGACCATGTTGATTTTATGGGCGGGCCTTTTAATGCCGGCAACAATTTTTCTTTATCATTCCATCCCGATAGTGAAGCAGTGGCAGATAAATTATTCAACAGCCTTTCTGCAGGAGGTACAATTACAGTGCCCATGAGCAAAGCGCCCTGGGGCGATTACTTTGGAATGTTTACCGATAAATTCGGCATTAAATGGATGATCAATCACCAGAAAAAATAAAAACGCTGCCCGAAAATGGTTTTGCACCGAATCACTGTTTAACTATAAAATATTAACAGCAAAAAATATGTCGTTAACAGGCGATGCATGAAACAGAGTGATAAAACAGATATTTTTTTATAGTGGAAATATGATGGTTAGCTGTAATTTTAATACAACATATTTCCTACACGATCTCTAAAAAATTGTTGCGAAAAATGTAACTAAAAGGCTAACAGCACGTATAAGTTTGCAAACACTATTTAATTATGAATATTTTTAAAAGAGATTACGAACATTACGAAGGCGTTGCAAGAATTAACATTTATGGATTGCGGCTGTTGTTTGCTTTAATGTTCGTTTTTCTTAGTTACGATTCATGGACTTACATTCTCAACCACAAAGGCACCTGGCAAGTGACGGATGCAGTAGCATGGTGTGTGTGGTTAGCTTATGGTGCTGTTTCATGGATAGGTGTGATACGGCCTCTTAAAATGCTGCCAATTGTATTGCTTGAAATCGTATATAAAGTTGCATGGCTTTTCGTGGTATCGTATCCTTTATGGAAGAAAAATGAATTAGCAGGTTCTCCTGCAGAATATACAACTGCTGTTTTTATTTTTATTATCCTTCCTATACTGTTTATGCCATGGCGGTACTTTTTTAAAACCTATATTTTAGGTAAGAAAACAGCATAGGAAAATTATAAATCCTTACTGGCGCAAATGTTTACTCACTGGCCAGTCTTCGGCGTTAGCGGTAGACTGGTATCTACAAGTCTTGGCGGTTTGTTACTGCTAAAGACTGTTCTATTTATTTACTCCTGCAAGTTGTTAGTTACTCATGCCGCTAAAATGATCAAAACCGATACTTTTGTATAATGAAAAATGTACTGCATAATCCTGTTTTTAATGCGTTATGCTCAGGCGATAAACACCTCAGTTTTGGTACTGATGCAGTGAAGTTTTTTGACGAACAGGTATCTCCTTTTGTTGGCTTTGAGGAAAGCTATACAAAAGGTTTTGCCAACCTGTATGAATTGCTTCCCAAGAGCCGTAAAATTCTTTACGCCAATCCTGTTGCTTTTAAAGCACCCGAAGGCTGGCAAGTGCAGCATGATATATCAGGATTGCAATTTGTATATGAAGGAACAGGCAATATCAAAA
>JAYSTT010000668.1:0-2078 GCA_043719495.1 Ferruginibacter sp.
AAGTTTTTATTTCAGGAAATTTTTTCGCCAATTCTTCGGACATTAATGGGGATTCTATGACTTTAAATAGCATATTGGTTCCATCTGCCATTGGCAATTCGAGTTCTATTCCATTGTTTTCAGCCTGATTCTTTGCTTCTGAAATACTTATTTCTTTAGTTGCGTCTCTAAGCTTTTCTTGGACAGCAAGTAAATTTATTTTTGTAATTAGTTTTTCATTTTGTGCAAATACTAATGATATTTGACTAAAAAGAATAATTAATAGATATTTTTTCATTGTTATATAGGGTTGAATTCTAAAGTAAATCATTCTGTGCAAAAATCTGTGAAAGCTTTATATTTGTTTTTTTAATCTATAAAAAACAAGCTAATGGTAACTGCAAAATTAGTTTTCACAGATGAATTTGGTCAAGAAGTTGTTAGTGAAATTGCCTTAGAAGGGAGTTTAGAACGGAAAGACATAGATGATTTAGAAAGTATGATAGTGCAAGCAAAAGTAGCATTATTGAAATCAAGCGAACAAAAACTGTTGGAACTTAATCAAGCCTTATTGATAAAAAAAAAGGGGCAATCCAGCTAAATGGCAAGATTTCGAGAGAAATCCGCACTTTGCATGGACATTACACCTTATCGAATCAGCGATACAAAGAAATGGATGGATTATCGGGTGATTTTTTAGCGAATTTTGGAGGTTGTATTAGTAAAGGAGTTCGGGAGTTGCTATGCTATTATTCACTTCGACTATCTTATCGGGAGACGGAGTTATTGCTTAATCGGCTAACAGGAGAACGCCTTTACGGACATCGCCAAATAGCCAATAAAGTAGCCCAAGAATCTGAAAAGGTAAAAGAGCTTATTGATTCGACTTATGCTGGGATGCAGTTGAGTATACCCTTCATAGAAAAAGTGGACATTTATGACAGTAAAAGTAGAGAAATAATCTATTTTGATGATGGTGTAGGCGTAAAAAAGCAAAAAGAACATCGCGGGCGGCGTTCCGCTAAAAAAGAGCAAGCTAAAATCCTTGAAGAGGAAAGTAAAAAAGTACAAACTGATGTGGTTGTTATAGATAGCGGACAAAAAAACGTTCATTATTTGACATCGGCAGAAGCGAAAAAGGATATTGAAAACTCAATTTTGTGCCAATTATCTTATCAGTATCCCTGCCAAAGCCTACCCATTATCGCCATCACTGACGGGGCAAGATGTATTCGTACTCGTTTGATAAACTTGTTTGGAAATGGGATACAAATTATTCTGGACTGGTATCATTTGGAGGATAAAGTTCGCAAATATCTTAGCCGTTTGGGACTGGATAAAGCGATTAAAGAAGCCCATATCAAAGAAATATTAGGCTATTTATGGCATGGAAAGGCTGTAGAAGCACTAATTTATACCGATGAAATGATAGACACAAAAAAAATAAGTATACTGCAAGAACTCCAAGATTATATTTTCAAACATCGAAGCGAAATTTGTAACTATGAAAAGAGACAAAAATTTGCAAGAAAAGTGATTGGGTCAGGTAAAGGAGAAAAAGCAAATGATATTATTGTAGCACACAGACAGAAAAAAAAAGCAATGGCTTGGTCTAAAAAGGGAGCCAATGCGTTAACTGTGCTAAAAACAGTGGATGCAAACGGGCTATGGAAATTATATTGGGATATAGCAGCCTAATCACAGATTTTTGCACAGAAGGAAAGAGTTTATCATACGGTCAGATTCCAAATCTAATGCCCAACGAAGGTTTTCTTCGGTAGCGGCAAAAGTCTCAAAATAATTGGTACGGTCGAGCCAAGTTGTACCGTTTGGTCTTGCACCGTGGTCTGAAAGCTCTTTTGGAATATCGGTGTGCTTGGTCGAACCTTTAAAAACCATGTGTTCGAGCAAGTGAGCCATGCCTGTTTCGCCATAACCTTCGTGGCGTGAACCTACCAAATAAGTGATGTTTACGGTAGCGGTTTGCTTAGATGGGTCAGGAAAAAGTAAAACCTTCATACCATTTCCGAGCATATACTCTGTAATTCCTTCTACGGAAGTGATTTTTACGGGAGCAGGAATGGGTGCTTTTTCTTCAA
>JAYSTT010000669.1:0-2068 GCA_043719495.1 Ferruginibacter sp.
TATAGCATCGGCACCTAATGTTATTTTTGAATTTTTTGATAACTTATCGCCAATTACAATTACCTCAATATTGGGATGATGCATATACTCTACAATTGCAGGTATGCTGCCCGATATAAAAGTGGCAGATAACGAAACGGGTAAAGACCTGGCCATTTCCACAATGGTAGTGCCACCACCGGTTAAAATAAACATGCCATCTTTAATAAGATTAACTGCTTTTTGGGCAATAATTTTTTTATGGTCCTGAGAGTAAATTTTTTTGGTAGGATAAGTGATATCATCAAAGGCGTGGGATAAAGCGCCACCGTGTACTTTAATCAATTTGCCACTTTCGGAAAGCTCTTGTAAATCCCTGCGGATGGTATCTTCCGATACATCAATATCTGTACTTAAACTTGCAGATAATACTCTATTATGTAAGTTTACCTGATGTACAATGTACGCCTGTCTTTCTCTTTTAAGCATTAGTTTGGTAATTGCTAAACAAGATAAGTAAAATTATTGCATAAAACCGCAATAGCTGCAAGGATTTATTACACATTATGTGCAAAAACCTGCAAAAACTGAAATTCATGATTGAAAATTGCATTTTTTGTTTAAGGGATATACTTAAACAAAACAGCGGATTGCAAACTCAGGTCAAAAAAACTATTGGGTATTTACCTTGTTTTTGTCTTTAAACATTTGCTGCAACCTGGTATCTTTTTTAGAAAGTTTCGGGTCCGGTAAAGCAATGCTATTATTTTTTAAAGCCGGCAGACTATCTGTTTTTTTTGTAGTGTCACTTTCTTCATCTTCCTCTGCTGTGTAATAGTCTCCAAACAAATTACATAATATTTTGGCATGATAAATTGAACGGGTAAATTTATTGCCAATAACAATTATAGTGGCATCTTCTTTCAGCAGCCTTATAAACGTCGCGTTGCTGCCATGCCACCAGCCATTGTGAAAAATCATTTTTTTACCATCAGGATAAATATTCATTCGCCAGCCAAGGCCGTAATTTTTTATACCGGGCTTTTCGTTGCTGTAAGGAGAATAAGCCTGTTCAAGGATTTCGGGTTTAAATATTTTTTCACTTGATAATGCCCTGTCCCAAATAAGTAAATCTTTTGTTGAGGTATAAATATTTTTATCGCCATAAACTCCATCTAAATAATTTAAGTGAATTAAGCTTCCCTTCCAATCGTAACTGGGATTAACTGTTAAAGAATCGGCACAATTATAAACAAATGTATTTTTCATTTGCAGGGGAGTAAAAAAAGTTTGTTGTAAAAATTCTGAAAACTTTTTTCCGGATACTTTTTCTACTAATAGTGCCAGCAAAGCATAGTTAGTGTTGCAGTAGCTAAAATGAGTATTGGGAGGGGCAATATTCTCCAATAAGTTTTTTTTTGCAACTAAAATATTTAAAATGTCTTCATTGGTAGCCGTTTTGGTTTTGTTCCAGTCAAGGCTTTCTAAAAAGTATAAATAATTGGGTAATCCACTCCGGTGATTTAATAGTGAACGGATGGTAACACCGGGGTAATTAAATATTTTTATGTATTTACTTAACTCATCGTCAATATTAAGTTTACCATCCTGCCAAAGTTTTAAAACAGCCATGGCTGTAAATGTTTTGCTAACAGATGCAATGTGTAAGGGAGTATTTGCTGTAATGAAATCAGTGCCGGGCAAATGGCCTGTACCGCTGTATTTTTCGAAAACAATATGGCCATTTTTTGCCAGCAGCATTCCTCCGTTAAAACCTTTAAGCAATAAAGCAGAGTCGTACCAAAGTTCAGCTGCTTTATTTAAACGTTCAGCTTCGGCTTTTGCCAATGGCAGCAATTTGGGTAATTCTATTAAAGCTGTACTGTCTTTTAAAACAGCATCTTCTGCTTTTTTAGTTGCCGATTGGCAGGAAGAAATGGAACCTGCTATAATTATACCTGCCAGGACAGAAGTAATGGATTGGAATTTTGCTTTACTGTTTGGCTTGCTGAACAAAGCAGAAATAGTACAAGTGTGCGACGCAAGAATGATGATTAATAAACAAAAAGTCAGGATCATAAAAATATTA
>JAYSTT010000670.1:0-2062 GCA_043719495.1 Ferruginibacter sp.
ATTCAATTTTTCCATCGCAAAAATGATTTTACATTTTTCAGTTGGGTAGTTTGCGAAACATTAAAAGACCCCAATATTGACTTATTTGTGCTTACACGATACGAACCAAAACTTACCGAAAAACTAAATCTTTTTACTCAATTAGAATTGGTAAATGCTTTTCCGACAAACAATTCCGAAAATTTTAACCTCACTCAACGAGTTAGATTAGGATTAAAAATTAGGGACTGGCAATTTGGAGCAGGAGCAGATTTTAATGAAACTGGAAATAAAACCTTTACTAACACCAACAACATTGGCGGTTTTTTAAGACACGAATTTTAGCATCATGATTTTAAAGAGAAATTTTAATCCTCTAAAAGTAATTCAGTATGTAAAAGCTGAATTGATAACAGCAACGCTAATTTCCATTGTTGTTTATGCTTTGCATAAATACAATCTTCTTCAAATTACTTTACCATTTACCATTTCAGGAATTTTAGGAAGTGCATTAGCCATTTTTATTGCGTTTAGAAATAACAGTTCATATTCCCGATGGTGGGAAGCAAGAACTTTATGGGGCAGCATTATCAACAACAGTAGAATTTTTGCAAGACAAATTATTGCCAATGCCGACAATGCTATTGCCATCGGAAAATCAACACCCGAAAAGGTAAGTGCCTATAAAAAGGAAATGGTTTATAGACAAATTGCATTTGCACACTCCTTGCGTATTCACCTACGCAAACAAACCAATATTGTCGAATTTAAACACTTGCTTTTAGAAGATGAATTTTCAGAAATAAAATCAAAAATAAATCCACCTAACATTTTATTATTTAAGCAAGGTGTTAGAGTTAAAGAAGGAATGAAAGACGAAATTTTGGGAGCATTTGACAACATCAGTATAGAACCTACTCTTGCTGGGTTTAATAATTTTCAAGGGGCTTGCGAAAGAATTAAAAATACGCCATTGCTTCGGCAATATGACTACTATACAAGAGTTTTTTTGTATGTTTTTATTCTTATGCTTCCTTTTTCGCTGATTGGTGATTTTACTAAAATGGGAATTGATTTTATGATGATACCAATTACAATCATTGTTACCTTTGTTTTTGCATCAATAGGTAAAGTAGGAGAAGTAAACGAAGACCCTTTTGAAAACAGAATTACCGACATTCCTATGACAGCAATGTGTAACACAATAGAAAGAGATTTAAAGGAAATGTTAGGCGAAACTGAATTGCCTACGAAGTTAGAACCTGAAAATGGTTTTTTGTTTTAAAATATAAAAGAGCATAAAATGAACATAACAATTATAGGAACAGGAAATGTTGGCGGTGCTTTGGCACAGCAATTAATAAATGCAGGACACACTGTATTGATGGGAGCAAAATTTCCGCTAAGTGAAAAGTCAATTCGGCTTGCAACCAAAATAGGCGAAGACCGTTTTGCAGATATTGAAAATGCAGTAAAGCAATCAGAGGTAATTATTATTACTACTCCACCCGATGCAGTGTTGCAAATTATTCCTAAACTTGGAAACATTGAAGGCAAAACAATAATTGATGCAACAAATTCAATTCGTGTAAAACCTGACAATTACCCGACAGCTTATCATGCAATTAAAGCAATTACAAAATCCAGTGCCGTTGTAAAATGTTTCAACTCGACAGGTTTTGAAAATATGCTCAATCCTATTTACAATAATGAAGGTATTGATATGTTTTGTGCCGGTGACGACAATCAAGCCAAACAAATTGCTGAACAATTATCAAAGGACATTGGCTTTGCATCGTGTTACGACTTTGGCGGAGACGACAAAGTTGAGTTGCTTGAAAAATTTGCTTTCAGTTGGATAAATCTTGCTATCATGCAAGGTCATGGCAGAGACATTGCTTTTAAAATAGTGAGGAGATAAACCTTCCCACAAAAAAATACACTCTTAAAAACCGCAACAAGCCAACCCTCAAACCAAAGTTTTCAAGAGAGTATTTTTTTCTCCACCCAAAAATCCACCCTTCCTTTTTTACAAATTTATTTTTCCCACCGCACGGCTGACAACAAGCCTGAACATCTACCA
>JAYSTT010000068.1:0-1784 GCA_043719495.1 Ferruginibacter sp.
GTCATTTTTACTTTTTCGCAGTTGGTAACAATAATAAAATCGCCACAATCAACGTGTGGGGTAAAGTAGGCTTTGTTTTTGCCCCTAAGTACGGCTGCAATTCTTGCACACATGCGTCCAACGGTTTGATTAGTACCATCCACAACATACCAGTTGTGTGTAACGGTAGCCTCGTTAGCATGTTTGGTTGTAAAATGTAATTTGCTCATCTTTTTCTTTTTTAGTCCCGTATTTACGGGACGGTTTTTAACAATCAGCCAACTGCCATCCCGGTTTTGCTGCCTTAAAAGCCCTATAGCTTTTTTAGGACGGCGAAGGTAAGCCTGTTTGTATTTGATTTCCAAAGAAATGAAGGAGTATTTTTTACAGGAGCTTTGTAAAGTGTTGATTTACAGTAAAAATTTTGACTGGTATTTTCAATCAATTTAATAAATGCAAATTTAGTCAACTTACTGACTAAATTAATGTAAATTTGGTCAATTAATTGCCTGTTTTATGAATATTGATAGGATACTGGAAAATACACTTGCTAAAAATCTTGCTAAACAAAAAGTAACCATATTGCTTGGCGCAAGGCGGGTAGGAAAAACGAGCCTGCTAAAAAAAATATTACTTAATTATAATGGCCAAAAACTATGGTTAAATGCAGAAGATAATGATGTAAAAAAAATATTGGAAAACCGTAGTGCTGCCAACTATAAAAATTTATTGGGCAAAGCCACACTTTTAATAATTGACGAGGCACAGCATATTAAAGAAATTGGCAGCGTTGTAAAACTGATGATTGACGAAATAGTGCCATTGCATATTATTATAACCGGCTCATCGGCGTTTGATATTGCACAAAGCGGCTACCCATTGGTAGGCAGGAGTATTACCAACTATTTATACCCTATTGCCCAAGCCGAATTAAGCACACATGAAAACCTGCTGCAAACACAGCAACAACTAGAAAACAAAATTATTTATGGCAATTACCCAGAAATTTTTTCACTGGAAACCAACGAAGAAAAACAATTGTATTTAAGCGAATTAGTGAATACTTACCTGCTAAAAGATATTTTGGAGTTTGAAAATTTAAGGAGTGCGGCAGTAATAAAAAAACTACTGGAACTAATTGCTTTTCAAATTGGGCACGAGGTATCGGAAACAGAACTGGCCCGTTCTTTAGGCATAAGTAAAAACACCGTTGCAAAATACCTCGATCTTTTAGAAAAAGTATTTGTGCTTTATCCATTAACAGGCTATAGCAATAACCTGCGAAAAGAAGTAAGTAAATCTAAAAAATGGTTTTTTTACGATACCGGGGTACGCAATGCCATTATTAAAAATTTTGCACCACTGGTAATTAGGCAGGATGTTGGCCCACTATGGGAAAACTATTTATTAACCGAAAGAAAAAAAATAAATAATTACAACAACCGCAGTGTGCAAACTTTTTTTTGGCGTACCTACGACAGGCAGGAGATTGATTGCATAGAACTGCTAAACGGAAAACTACAGGCCTTTGAAATTAAATGGAACAGCGGCAAGGCTAAAATACCCATTGCATTTAAAACAGCTTACCCCGATGCTGGGTTTACATTAATTAATAAAGATAATTTTTTGGATTGGATAAAATAAATAAGCCACCCTTAATACTTACTTTGTGTTAACCAATTTTTAGTACAAAAGTTAATGTTATAAATCATTAGCGTTGCGTTATAAATAGAACAAATTCAATTGATTAGAATTTTGCTCTTTGAAATATTGTAATTGAGTCTGCTGAAACAATTGATTTATGG
>JAYSTT010000671.1:0-4991 GCA_043719495.1 Ferruginibacter sp.
TGGCGAAGATTGCGGTAACCTAAAAAGCTAACTATTATTAAAGCCGCCAAAGAACCAATTAAAAAATAATTAAGTGTTGATTTTTGTTTGATGGAAAGTGATTGCGAAAGTTTATCTTTTTGTAACTGCAGTATTTCTTTTTGTTTTTTTTCTGTTTGATATTTTACTTCTGTTTCATTCATTTGCCGCTGAACTTTTTCTTTTTTTACACTATCGCTTATAGCTATAAACATTTTTTGATATTGAAATGCCTTATCAATATTACCAGCTTTTTCTTCTACTTGGGTAAGCAATTGCAAAGCCTGTACTTTAAAAAATGGAATATTTATCCTGCCCGATTCATTTAAAACATTTAATGCCAGCTCCCTTGCTTTAGTAAGATTACCAATTTGCAGGTAGCAGGCTGCAAGGCCTTCTTCGCTATTTACTATCTGAAAATCATCCTTATTTTTTTTAGCCGCATTGCTGGCTTTTTGATAACTGATTAATGCATTGGCCCATTCATTTTTTTTACGGTAAATGCCGCCCAGTATATAATAAAACCTTACATCTAAATTTGGCTTATTTAATTTCATTACTATGGGGCGTACTTTTTCAAGATATGCCGATGAAGAATCAAATTGCGATAATGCACTAAAATCATCGGCTACAAAAAGATGTGCTATTACATACACATCAATATCATCAGCCTGAGTTAAAAAAGCCAACCCAAGTTTGTCATATTGTAAAGAATTTTCAAATTGCTCCAGTTCATAATAGTTGCTGGCAATATCGGCATGCAATGTTGCCAGAGAAACATTTTTTTTATTACTTTTAATATTCTCTAAAGCTGCAATACCTTCCAGGCAATACTGAGTAGATTCCTGATAGTGATACAATTTAGCCGATGAAAGTGCTTTACCAATCAGGCAATCAGTCTTACTAAATTGGTAGTTTTCTAATTGCGTTGATGCTTGTGTGGACAAAGTTATTAACCCGTTATATAAAACTATGGCCGAATCGTAATATGCCAGCGATTCAGCATATTTTGTCCTGTCAAAAAGTAAATCACCTGTTTTTAAAAAATATTTAGCTGTATAATATTTATCGCCTGTATTTTTTGCAAGAGCATATCCGGCTTCAAGATATTTTGTTGCTGCAGTTACATCATTTTTGTTTAGTTGTTCTGCAAGCTGATAATTCAGTATTATCTTAACGGTATCCTGCCGGGCATTTTTTAATAAACTGTTCAGGCTGTCAATAGTTTTATTTTGAGAAAAGATAAGGGCTGGTAATAAAAAGAAGCATGCCACCAAAAATATTTTTTTATATTGTTTAAACCCTGTTGACATGATTAAATTGAATGGGTATTAAAAATCTGGTTTATTAACAGCAATATGGATTTTACTTAAGAATATATTTTTGCATATCATCTGTTTATTATTTGCAAATTGCCAGTAAAGCTTTTGTGCCTGAATATTTTTCATCAGGCTTTATTAAGTATTACACATTAAATTCAATATTAACCAAGGTTCCCTTACCTGCTTCTGAATGAATATCCAACCGACCCTTCAAATAATCCACCCTTGATTGAATACTGGTAAGCCCGGCTCCTTTATTATTTTTAAGTATAGCAGTATCAAATCCTTTTCCATTATCTTCTACAATGATACTAAACCGGCCCTCTTCTTTAACCAACTGTACCATTACTGCTGTTGCTGACGCATGTTTCATTATATTATTCAGCAATTCCTGAATAATGCGGTAAATAATTATTTCCGAAGATTTTTCAATTCTGCTATCCATTCCAATGGACTGATACTTTACCGAAAGTAAATTGGTGGCATTTACTGTATTGCAATATTCTTTCAATGCTTCATCCAGTCCAAATTTTGTCAATAACTCGGGCATCATATTATGTGCCACACGGCGCAGTTCTTTAATGGCGGTGTCAATCATATCCAGCGACCGTTCAAACACCGTCATGTTATCGGGGGTTATTATTAAATTGTCTTTCATATTGCTTAAAGAAAATTTTACGCCTGATAATAAACCGCCTAATCCATCGTGCAAATCTTTTGCCAGCCTGCTTCTTTCTTCTTCCTGGCCCTGCAGCATAGAATCCACAGCCACTAATTGTTTATCTTTTTCCAATTCACGTATTCGTTGCTGCTGCAGTTCATCCTGTTGCTTAGCTAATTGCTGGCGGTGACGAAGATTACGGTATCCTAAAAAACCAACTATCATTAATGCAGCTAAAGCGCCAAGTAATAAATAATTAAGGGTTGATTTTTGTTTAATAGATAACAAATGTATTTGTTTGTCTTTTTCCAATTGTGCTATAGCTTGTTGCTTTTTTTCATTCTGGTATTTAGCTTCCACATCTGCAACCTTTTCACTGGTCTCGGCTTTAAACAAAGAATCGCTAAGGATAATTGTTTTTACAAAATATTCGCATGCCATTTTATAATTTCCGGCTTGCTGTTCTATCTCGGCCCTTGTATTGTATATTTCTTTTAAATCAGCTCTTGCCCCTACTTCATCCGCTACTTTCTCAGCCTGCAGTATATTTTGTAATGCTTTATCATTCTCATTTAATTTATAGTACACCTGTGCCAGCATTGAATAAGAAGTACATAAATGATATTTATTCCCCATTTGCAATACATACTTATGCCCTTCAAGATAATTTGTCAAGGATGGTGGGTACATTTTTTTCTGATAATAATAATCACCCAGGTTATCATAAATCGTAGCTATCTGATCCAAATCTTTATTTTTTTTTGCTAAAGGCAATGCTTTCTCTAATAGTTCATATTCTTTTTCATGTTGTTTAAGGAATCCGTAGGTAATAGCAAGATTTACCAGGCCATTTATCTCTGAATATTTGTCGCCAATATTTTGTGCCAGTGCAACGGCTTTATTTCCAAACTCCAGTGCTTTGTTATATTCTCCCTGTTCGTTTAGTAATGCATTTATATTAGAATATAATACTGGTAAGTAGTTTTGATCCCTGCAGGTTTCCCATAACCGTGCCGACTGTAAATAGTATTCAATTGCTTTTACACGGTCTTTCCGGTGCAGGTACACATTTCCAATGTTAGCCATTACCCTTGCAACCCTTACGGTATCATTTAATTGCCTGGCAACAGGGATAGCCTGTTCAAAAAAAATAATCGCACTATCCATTTTATTAAGGTTGATATAACAAACTCCTACATCATTATAAGATGATAAAATAAGGCGGTTATTTTTCATCTGCTTGCCTAATATTAATGCCTGCTTATAATAATCCATGCTTGATTCTGGATTTGTTTCTTCTATTGATTCACCTATTTCTAATAGCGTAATTCCTTTTGCTGAATCATTGGTTGCAGAAGAAAGTTTTCGAAGCAAACTATCGGGAATATTTTGGGCCATGAGACTACTGCTCCCAAAAAATAATAGTAGTGCGATTGCAAAAATTAAGTATAATCTAAATGAAATCATGAACTGATAATATTAAAACCCTGCATAAAGGTTGATATTCTATTTCACAAAATCAAACAATACCAATAAAATACCAGTTTAGGGTGATTCTTATCATGACTATTGCAAATCACTGTTTAGGGTGATAAGCAAAGAAAAAGTGCTTTCTATATTTGATGTGATAGTAAATCGGGTTAATAATTCATCTAATGAAAAAAATATTCTCTTACTGGTTGGCTCTAATCTTTTTTATTTTACAGGGAGTTAATTTGTATGCCCAGAACCCAAAACTCAATAATGCATTTTATTTTTCAAATGGCATCGTGGTAGATAGTAAAGGAAATGCTTTTGTAACTGGTAAGAATAATAAAATTATAAAAATAACAGCAGAAGGTAAAGCCATATTATTTGCAGGCGGTGGCAAAAATAATAAAGATGGTATAGGAAAAGAAGCCGGGTTTTCAAACACTGTTGGCATTACAATTGATGCTAAAGACAATTTGTATGTAGCAGATAATACAAGGGTAAGAAAAATAACACCGGAGGGAATGGTATCTGTAATTGCTGGACTGTTGAAAGCAGAATCAAAAGATGGAGACCGTACAGCCGCTACCTTTCTTCATCTTGAAAATATAGCTATTGATAATAACGAAAATATTTATGTTACTGATTATGCACCGGGCAAAGACTGGAAGCCGGGAATGGTTTCCAATAACAGTTATTATTTCATCCGAAAAATCACTTCGCAAGGTATCGTTACCACATTACAAAACGAAAATGGAGGCGAATTAACCTTACAATACCCAAGGGGATTGGCCTGTGATAAAAACGGTAATTTATATGTTTGTGCGTCATCAAGCCATTGCATTAAAAAAATTACTCCGGATGGTATTATTACAACCCTTGCAGGGCAATGTGACAAAACAATTTATCGCTCTGTTTATAAAGAAGGAAATATAAATACAGCAGTTCTTACTACGCCCAGTGGCATTGCAATTGCACAAAATGGCGACATCTATATTTCTGACGAACGGTTGTACCGCATTATTAAAATTGCCAACAATAAAGTAACCACAGTTGCAGGCTGCGGAAAAATAAATTTTACCGGAAATATTGCCGGAGCCGCAGAGCCGGGAGAAAAGGATGGTAAAGCATTGCAAGCTTTGTTTCAAACCCCTGCAGGAATTGCATTTGATAAAGCAGGTAATTTATTTATAGTGGATGGCAGCAGCCGAAACAATAGTTATATCCGCAAACTTTCAACCGATGGAATGGTAACAACATTTTGTAAACATGTATGGAATCCTAAAACGAGTCAATATGAAGAAGCAGAATAAATATTATTTACCATTCTTATTATCGTTGATAATTAGTATGCAGTCATTTGCCCAAACAGAAACATTTGACATTGCAACCTACATCCCGCCAAAAAATTTTAAGAAAGAAACCAAACCCGGTGTTGTAAATTTTACAAATGTAAACAGCACTAACGGCGGTTTTTGTGTAATTGCTATGTTTGCCAGCACGGCCAGCACGGGTGATGC
>JAYSTT010000672.1:0-4990 GCA_043719495.1 Ferruginibacter sp.
AACTAAGGTAGAAGCACTGCATCAAAAAATAATGAACCAGCCTATTTACCGAAATTTTGCAGGCTACGAAGGAATTGTTTTATCTCATGTGGTAGATAAAGGAACAAATATTTCTGGCATACGCTGGTATGAGTTGCGTAAAACAACTGGTAACTGGGGTGTTTATCAGCAAAGCACTTATGCACCTGATAATACACACCGATGGTTACCTGGTATTTGTTACGATGCAGCTGGCAATATTGGGTTGGCTTATAATGTATCATCTGCAGCTACCGGATTTAACCCTGGTGCCAGATATACCGGAAGAAAAGAGTGCGATCCATTGAATACAATGACTTATGCCGAAACTGATATTATAGTGGGTACTGCAGCTAATGCCAGCACCCGTTATGGCGATTACAATCAGTTAGTAGCCGACCCCGATGGCATACGTTTTTGGTTTACCTGCGAATACAATGCTGCAAGTACATGGAGTACAAGAATCGCATCCTTTAGTTTAGATAATTGTACACCCACAGTTTGTGGCGATCCAACTGGTTTAGCATCATCAGCAATTACAAATACCAGTGCAACGGTTAGCTGGGCTGCTGTTGCAAGTGCAGTAAGTTATGATGTGGACTATAAATTAACCTCATCATCTACATGGACTAATGCTGCAACTGCTACAGCATCTACATCAGTAAATATTGCCGGCTTAACGCAAGGTACTGCTTACGATTGGAGGGTAAGGGCTACATGCAGCGGCGGAAGCGGCAATTATATTAGTGCACAATTTACTACTACAGCACCGGCAAGTTGCAATGCACCAGCAGGGTTAACTTCATCAGCAATTACTAGCAACAGCGCAACAGTTAACTTTACATCGGTAAGTGGTGCAGCCAATTACGATGTGGATTATAAATTAAATACATCAGGAACATGGATCAATGCTGCAACTGCTACAGCATCTACCTCGGTTGCATTAAGTGGTTTAACAGCATCTTCTTTATACGACTGGAGGGTGAGGGCAAATTGTACTGCTGTAGGATTAAGCAGTGCTTACACACAGGCACAGTTTACTACGCTTGCAGTTAGTAGTTGTGTAGATATTTTAGAACCTAACGGTACATCGGCAACAGCTGGTGCTATAAGTGTGGCTACAAACTATACAGCACAAATTGCATCTAACGGCGATAATGATTATTATACATTTAGTAACACTACCACTTTAAAGAAAATAAGGATAACACTTACTACACTTCCATTTGATTATGATATGAAGCTGTACAAGCCAAGCGGTGCATTACAGGCCACCTCTCAAAATGCAGGTACTACTGACGAAAAGATTATTTATAATCCAACTTCAAATAGTAATGTTGGTGCTTACAGGGTTTATATATATGGTTATAGTGGTGCATTCAGTAATACTCAATGTTATACATTACGGGTTGATTTAAGTGCCACCAACTTTACATCTGCACCAGAAGATGCCAGTAATAAAGTAGAAACTGTAAGGGGCGGTATGAAGTTATACCCTGTTCCTGCATCTGCTGCTGTTACGGTTTCTTTTGATGCCTATACAAAAGGCAGTGCGGTAATAATTATTATAAATCAACTTGGACAAGAAGTAATGCGTAAAACAGTTGGGGTTGATAATGGCATTAATATCACTTCACTTGACGTAAGCAAATTAAAACCGGGTGTTTACTCCTTAAAAGTAAATAACGGCAAAGACGTGCAGTTGAAAAAATTAGTGATAAATAGGTAATGCAGGATTTATTAAATTTAAAAATGGGCTGTTGTTTAACAGCCCATTTCTTATTGGAGTAAATTTAAAAAGAGCAAAAAAGTAAAAGTATTTCTTGCAATGTAATTTTATTTTAAATTGAATGTTATACCGCACAATACAGAAAAAGCATTTGTTTTGATAGTACTTGTATTTGTAGTTGCAGATTTATAAATATTTAAAAGCCCTAAATTATTTTGTATTCCTAAATCTAATTTTATTTTAGCAGATACAGGAATTTGTACGCCGCCGCCAACCGATACCCCAAGGTTTGCCGACTTACGAAAGCTGGATGATGTTTTTTGAGTAGATGCCACAGGTTCTTTTATTTTTCTAATCATTTTATTGCTCAACAAATAGCCAACAAAAACACCGGCATCTAAATTAAATTTTATTTTATCGCCAAAGGAATATTCTGCCAGCAGGGGCAAGTTGATATAATTTAATTTGCTCAACAAATCCCCAGTGGCCAAACCTGTACCATTATTATCTACAAAAGTTAAAGAGCGGTAAGCCCAGCCGTTTTGATCGTAAGCCAATATTGCTTTTAAGCCAAAATGTTTTGTTTTTTGTATTTTAAAATGCCCGCCAATATGTAACCCTGTTAATGCACCATTTACAGTTTTGGAAATTCCATTGCCGTAAGCAGAGTTTATATTTACACCACTTTGAAAACCATATTCTATTTTATTTTTTTGGGCTTTGCTTATTAAAAGCAGGTTAACTAAAATTAAACTTAGAGAAATATATTTTTTCATAAACGGGTAATTTTACTTTTTGCAAAGAGACATAAATATAAATCATATTTACTTTTACTGCAAAACGCTTATAGTTAAAATTGATAGTAGCAAAACGTCATTAAAACCCTTTAATAGTATTTGGTGAAAGCAGGCCTTATCAGGGCGGGGGCAATACCACCAAAAATTTTATGCCAGCTACCCAAAAAATTCTCTACCTTCAATTTAAATTTTACAACTATGGACTTATTAAAAGATTACTGGTGGGTGGTACTCATAGTTTTTGCAGTTTTAGGCTGCTTTGTTACTATTAACCAGGGTTTAATTGGCGTGGTTACCATGTTTGGTAAATACCAGCGTATTATGCGGCCGGGATTGAATTTCAAAATTCCTTTCTTTGAGCAGATTTACAAAAAAGTAAGTATTCAAAACCGATCGGTGGAACTGGAGTTTCAGGCCGTAACAGTTGACCAGGCTAATGTTTATTTTAAAAGTATGCTGCTGTACTCTGTACAAAACGAACAGGAAGACACCATACAAAAAGTAGCCTTTAAATTTATTAGTGATAAAGATTTGATGCAGGCACTTATTAGAACAGTGGAGGGAAGTATCCGTGCATTTGTATCAACAAAAAAACAGGCAGAAGTTTTAAATGTACGCAGGGATATTGTAGAAAATGTAAAAGAACAGGTGGATGTTGCTTTAGAAAGCTGGGGCTATCATTTGCAGGATTTGCAAATTAACGATATTACTTTTGACGAAGCTATTATTATGAGCATGAGTAAAGTGGTGGCCAGTAATAATTTAAAAGCTGCAGCCGAAAATGAAGGCCAGGCTTTATTAATTACAAAAACAAAAGCTGCCGAAGCAGAAGGTAATGCTATAAAAATTGCAGCAGAAGCAGAAAGATTGGCGGCGCAATTACGTGGGCAGGGTGTGGCATTGTTTAGAGAAGAAGTGGCAAAGGGTATGAGCCAGGCTGCAAGTGAAATGAAGCAAGCTAACCTTGATACCAATGTTATTTTATTTAGCATGTGGGTAGAAGCCATTAAGAATTTTGCGGAGTACGGAAAAGGCAATGTTATATTTTTAGATGGTGGCAGCGATGGTATGGAAAAAACCATGAAGCAGATAATGGCTATGCAGCAATTGGAGAGTAAAAAATAAATAGGTATTAAAAGTAAAATAGAAAGTGTTGCGTTTTGCGGCACTTTTTTTTGTACCACCAAAATCTTATATTTGTACCACTAAATATTTTTTATGTCAAAAAAAATAACATTATCCTTAAAGGAAAGCAATGTAAAGTTTGCTAAAAAGCAAGCTTCTGGCAGTAATACAAGTGTTTCAAAAATTTTTGATGAATATTTGGATTTATTACAAAAAATAGACTGCACTTATAAAAAGAGCAAACTAAGCCCTTTTGCAAAAAGATTTAGCGGAATGGTAAATACAGGTAAAAATGAAGATGTAAAAAATATTTTCTAGATGAATAAAATATTTTTTGACGCTAATATCTTTGTTGATTTAATCAATAAGGAGAATAAATTGAATAAACCAATAACAATTTTATTTAGTGAGCTAGAAAAGCAAAGGAAGAAACTTTACTGTTCCCCCACAACTTTTGCAATTACCTATTATTTTTTAAATAAGTTAATAAAGGATAAAACCGTATTAAACAAAGAGGTAATTGCTTTGTTCTCAACGTTTATTTTTACAAGAGAAGATGCAGTTATAATGGCAAAAGTTAAAAAATCTTCCTTTATAGACTTGGAAGATGCACTACAATATTATTCTGCAATGGATACCGGAGTAGATATGATTATAACAAAAAACTATTTTGATTTTTCGAAATCTGTAATACCAGTTTATCATCCGTTACAGTATATAAATGAATTCCTGCTTTAATGAAGCAAAATTATGAAGGGTCAAGATTAACATTTCTTTAAGCAGCATATTTGCATTGTGTTCGTTTAGGGTTTAATCTTGCAGCGGATTGGCACAATTATAGTATAACTGCAAATAATTAAAATAATAAATTAAACAATTACTTTTGTTCCTAAATCAGCTTAACTATGTTTGATATTTTATTACAGATTGACAGTGTTGGAATGGCTAAAGCCCTTGCTGTACAAAAAGAAAGTGTGATGGGCCTTTTAGTAAAAGGGGGCGTATTAATGATACCATTGGCTATATTGTTTGCATTAGCAATATTCTTTTTTATTGAACGATTACTTGCAATAAAGAAGGCAAGTAAGATAGAAGAAAATTTTATGAGCATCATACGGGATCATGTGGTTACAGGTAATGTTACCGCAGCCCGGAGTTTGGCAAAAAACACCAGCAACCCGGTGGCCCGTATGATTGATAAAGGCCTGCAGCGTATTGGTAAACCAATTGATGCTATTGAAAAAAGTATGGATAATGTAGGTAAGCTGGAAGTGTATAAAATGGAAAAAAACCTGAATATACTTTCTGTAATATCACGTAT
>JAYSTT010000673.1:0-2059 GCA_043719495.1 Ferruginibacter sp.
TCATGTAAAAATTATTTAAAAAATCGTACTTTGAAAATAAAAATTATGCCCCAATCTAAAAGCAGACATCCGCACAAACATATTCAGCATCATAACAAGCCCACAGGTAATACTACAAAGCCCAAAAAAACAAACCGGTCAATTATAGTTACAGTAATATTTTTTGCGATAATCGGGCTTGGCATCAGTTATTTTATTGATATCAGAAGTATTATCGGATTATTGTCTGGTACATTATTAGGGGGCATAACCGGATATATTTTTGCCAGCCAGGTTAATAAGAGTTTGACGAAAAAATAATATTGAATAAAAATAAGTAAAACCAAAATGAGGTATTTGGTACCCTGACTAAAAGAGGCGGGTTAATTTTTTATCTTCCCGGGATTATGATTTAAATTTTAATTTTCTTATCTTTTAGCATTAAACTTTCTGCTATGCTCCGTCATTTATTGTTATTAGCCATTTTAGCAGTTGCCACAGCATTTGTTGCTTCCAAAATAATAAAAGGAAAAAGTGAAACAAGCTTCGCCAGGTTAAAGCAAACTTATGAAATTAAAAAAAGAAAGGCAATTGGATGCAGCCCGGATTGGGCATACTTTAATGGCCTTACAGAAGAAAGCGAAATACCAATTATACCAGGTGCAGGAAAATATACCTGGCACATTTCAACAAAAAGCGATAGTGCCCAGGTCTATTTTAATCAGGGCATCAATATGTATTACAGTTTTCACATTATAGAAGCCATGGCTTCTTTTAAAAAAGCCATTAAATTTGATGCGGATTGTGCCATGTTATACTGGGCACAGGCACTTACTCTCGGGCCCAATATCAATGACCTAGGTTATGTTGCCTCACCGGCTGCATTACAGGCAGTTAAAATGGCAATGCAATTATCGGGTAAAGCCAGCAGCATAGAAAAGGCTTTTATCAATGCCATGTCAATCAGGTACACGGCCGACTCTGCCGATGCCACCCGTTCAAAATTAAACGCATCATATACTGCGATGATGAAAAAGGTATATAATCAATTTCGGGCTAATGCAGATGCACAGGCCCTTTATGCCGATGCCATGATGCTGGAACATCCCTGGGATCTTTGGAATATTAACGGAACTCCTAAACCGTGGACCCCACTAATTGAAACCGTGCTTGAAAAATTACTGGTAAAATCACCTGATCATCCCGGTGCCAATCATTATTATATTCATGTGATGGAACCCTCACCTTATGCAGCAAAAGCATTGCCCAGCGCTAATCGTATGGGCAAACTTACACCCGGATTATCACATACTGTTCATATGCCATCACATATTTACCTGCGTACCGGGCAATATAACCAGGGTGCAATTGTAAATGAAAATGCATTAAATGAGTATAAAAAAGTTTTTGCATTATTCAGTCCTGTTGCAGGGAGCGATTTTTTATACGTTATACATAACCTGCACATGCAAACAACAGTGGCTATGCTTGCAGGTCGTGCTGCATACAGCCTGCAATCTGCAACAGAAGCTGCTAAAAGCGTTCCCGAAAGTTATTCACTGGCACCGGCACCCTTTGGCTCAGGAGCACAATATATTTTAATGGTTCCTACCCTGGTAAATATTCGTTTTGGTAATTGGGAGCAACTGCTTAATACAGTAGAACCTGATAAAAAAATGATTTATGCCACTATACTTTTTCATTTTGGAAGAGGCATGGCTTTAGCGCATCAATTAAAAATTAAAGAAGCCAATTTCGAGCTGCAGCAAATGCAGGTATCAATGAAAGATTCCGGACTGTATATTCCTTTTGGTGTTTTTTCTCCGGCAATTGATGGAGCAAGTGTAGCTGAAAATATTTTATTGGGTAGCATTACCATGGCAGAAAAAAATTATTCTGATGCCATTGCTGCATTTGATAAAGCGGTAAACACCGAAGAGCACATGGTGTATACCGAACCCAGAGACTGGTTATTAAACCCTAAACATTACCTGGGTAATGTTTATCTTAAAGCGGGAAAATTTATAGAAGCTGAAAAAATTTTAAGGAAAGACCTGTTGAATAATAATGAAAATGGCTG
>JAYSTT010000674.1:0-4981 GCA_043719495.1 Ferruginibacter sp.
CAATTCACCAACTACAATAATATCCCCAACATTGGTAATAACTATATACATTCTGTTTATAAAGATAAGGCCGGGCAAATATGGTTTGGTACTGATGGAAAAGGAATAACCGTTTTACAAAACGGTAAGTTTAATCATTATAATAAAACCAATGGCTTAAAAGATGATCATATATATTCTTTTACTGAAGATGCAAAGGGTAGAATTTGGTTTAATACAAAAGACGCAGGCATTTACTGTTATGATGGTATCAAATTTAAAAATTATGCAAATGCAGAAGGAATCAGTGATCTGAAAATAACCAGCATTAAAGTAGATAAACTGGGAAATATTATTATTGTAAATGAAAAGGGAATAGATATTTTAAATCCGGAAAATGGAACAGTTTATTATTTAAATAATATACAGGGAATAGGCGAAATAAATACAGCTATAGAAAGCGTTACAACTGATATAGAGGGAGATGTATTATTGTGTACTGAAAATGGAATTGTAAAATATTCGTCAGTTGCAAAAACAGTACAGCAACCTAATACAATTATCAACAGCATACAGTTATTTTTACAGTTTATAGACAAGGATAGCCTGCATAATTTTAAATACGATGAAAATGGATTTACATTTAATTTCACCGGGCTGTATTATACCAATCCTGCCGAAGTTAATTATCAATATAAATTAGAAGGACGGGATACTTCCTGGATTACAACAAAAGATCAGAGTATTCCTTTTCCAAACCTAAGGCCGGGTAAATATATTTTTCATGTTCGCTCTTCTCTTAATCAAAATTTTGAAAATTCCAGCGAAGCAAACTATAGTTTTACAATATATAATCCTTTCTGGAAAATGTGGTGGTTTATTTTACTTTGTATTATTACCGGTACAGCGCTTATGTTTTGGTATATGAAATGGAGGGAAAGTAATATTAGAAAAGTGCAGTTGCTGCAGCACGAAAAAATTCAGTTCCAGTTTCAGGTTTTGCGTAACCAGATAAATCCGCACTTTTTGTTTAACAGTTTTAATACCCTTATTTCAGCTATTGAAGAAAATCCTAAAACCGCAGTGGGTTATGTAGAACAGCTTTCTGAATTCTTCCGGAATATCGTAAACTATCGTGATAAAGATGTAATAACCCTGGGCGAAGAAATTAATTTATTAAAAACATATTTTTATTTACAGCAAAAAAGATATGGAGATAATCTTAAACTGCAAATTACAGTGAGTGAAGAAGAAAAAAAACAATTACTGATTCCACCTCTTACTTTACAGCTACTGATTGAAAATGCCATAAAACACAATGCCGTTTCAAAAGAAACTATTTTAATTATAGAGTTGTTTATGCAAAATGGAAACCGTTTAATTATACGCAATAATATTAATCCAAAAATATCGCAGCAGGCTGGTACAGGTATGGGGTTGCAGAATATTATTAACCGGTACAACATTTTAAGCAAAGAGCCGGTTGTGATAAACAACAATAATAATTATTTCACGATTTCCTTACCTGCATTAAAACAATAACTAATGAAAATTTTACTTATTGAAGATGAAGAACCTGCAGCAAAACGCCTGCAAAAAATGCTTAAAGAAATAGAGCCTGATGCAGAAGTATCTGATAATATTGTAAGTATAGCCTCAGCTATAAAATGGTTTAAGGAAAACGAATTGCCCGACCTTATCATTTCGGATATACAATTATCAGACGGTCTGAGTTTTGAAATTTTTAGAGCCATAGAAATATTGCGCCCGGTTATTTTCACCACTGCCTATGACCAATATGCCATTGAAGCTTTTAAGGTAAATAGCATTGATTATTTGTTGAAGCCTATAAAAAAAGAAGAACTTACCTATGCCATTGCAAAATTTAAAAAAATAAAGCCGGTTGCCACTTCAATAGATATTAACCAGTTATTAAAAATATTTAATAACCCGGCTGCAACTTATAAACAACGTTTTGTGGTACGCTATGGAGAACACATCAAAACCATTTCCATTGAGGAAGTAGCTTTTTTTTATACAGAAGACAAAATAAATTTTTTAACCACCAAAGAAGGCCGCCGATTTACAATAGATTTCAATCTTGATACTTTGGAATCTATGCTTGACCCAAAAGTATTTTTCCGCATCAACAGGCAATACATCATCAGCATACAATCCATTGCCGAAATGTTTGCCTATTCCAAAAGCCGGGTATTAATTAAACTAAATCCGCCAGCCAAGCATGAAACAATTGTAAGTACTGAACGCTCTGCCGATTTTAAACTCTGGCTGGGGGACGAAAAATAGCCCTTTTCCCCATTCAGCATCATAAAATTCCTGTTCAGTAATCTTTGCTTTTAGCACCCAAAAATATACTGCATTTTTACTGTATAAATATTTAAACAGTAAAATTTACAACTATGATACTTGCAGCAAAAACAAAAGGAATTAATCTTTTATTAGCCCTGTTAATGGTAGCTATCTTTACCACTTTACAATCTTCATCCTGCTCAAAAAGTGATGATGTAGCAGTAATTAATCCGCCTGTTTCCGGCACCTGGCAGGTAAGCCTTTATTGGGATAAAAAAGATGAAACAAGTAAATTCAGCAGCTATAACTTTTCTTTTAATGCCGGCGGCCAGGTTACATCAACAAATGGAGCCAGCACAATAACCGGAACATGGAGCGAAAGCAGCACAAAGTTTACCATTAGTTTTGGAGCCGACCCGGTATTTAGCAAGCTTAATAAAGATTGGTTGAAAGAAGAAAGAACAGCTACAACTATAAAACTGAAAGATGATAATCCTACGAAAGATGAGAAAGTACAGTTTATTAAAATTTAAATTGTCCCGTTTAATATCCAGATCCTTTTATCCAATCTAAAACCAAAAAATAAAAATACCTTTTAAAAACTACGTATTAATTAAACGGTAAGGCTGGTAACAGTCCTTAAAGAAAAGCCGTAACATTTTGTGTTACGGCTTTTGCATTGTACATTTGCCCTGCATTTCGGGCAGATTTGTTTATTGTTCGGCCTGATTTGTTCTCCTGAGATAGTCGAAGGAAACCGAACTAATAAACGAAAGCATTCCAAACCACCTTCCCGGATTGTTTCCCGTTTAAAAGTTCAAAGTAAAATTTTTTGTGAACCCGGCATTAGTAATGCTATGTTGCATCGTTGCGTCGCACTCTTGTACTGCATACCATTACTTAACGCCTTAAATTCGTTGCAACATGCACTCAATTGAAAAAGCATTAAAAGAAAGAATATTAATTATAGATGGTGCCATGGGTACCATGATACAGCGCCATAAACTGGAAGAAGCTGATTACCGTGGCGCTCGTTTTAAAGACTGGCATACCGATGTAAAAGGCAATAATGATTTATTGAGCATTACACAGCCTGAAATTATTATCGGCATACATAAACAATATTTGGAAGCCGGTGCTGATATTATTGAAACCAATACTTTCAGCAGTACAGTAATTGCTCAGGCCGATTACGATATGCAATCGCTGGCTTACGAAATGAATGTAGCCTCAGCAAAATGTGCAAGGGAAGCTATAAAAAGATCGGGTAAAGTTGCATGGGTAGCCGGCGCCATTGGCCCGTTAAACAAAACATTAAGTTTATCACCCGATGTAAACAATCCCGGCTTTCGTGCGGTAACATTTGATGAAGTAGCTGCTGCTTATACTGAGCAGATAAAGGGTTTGGTAGATGGTGGTGTAGATATTTTATTGGTGGAAACTATTTTTGATACACTCAATGCCAAAGCGGCTATCTATGCCATTAAAAATTATTTCAGAAAAAATAATTTGCCAGAACTTCCAATAATGATCAGCGGAACTATCACTGATGCCAGCGGAAGGACATTAAGCGGACAAACTTTAGAAGCATTTTATACATCTGTTGCACATGCCAACCCATTAAGCGTAGGATTAAATTGTGCATTAGGTGCACAGGAAATGCGGCCGCATATTGAAGAGTTGTCGCAAATTGCAGCTTGTTTTACATCTGCCTATCCTAATGCTGGTTTACCCAATGCATTTGGTGAGTACGATGAGCAACCGCATGAAACAGCACATATTATTGAAGAATGGGCCGCTAATGGCTGGCTGAATATTGTGGGTGGTTGTTGTGGCACCACACCGGATCATATTAAGCATATTGCAGACGAAGTACGGAAATTTAAACCGAGGGAATTGCCGGTGATGGAGGAGGCGTTATAAACTTGAGGTCCTAAATTGGACCTCAAAATAAAAATAAATTTATAATTTGAATATCAAGTGAGAAGCGATGTTGGAAGTGCTTTATAATTTTGAGGTCACAAATTGTGACTTCAAACAAAACAAGTAGTTTATGGCAACAACAAAGCAGGTTTCAACCAAAATAGCTGAATCAGTTATTATTGAAAAAGTACACGTAATCCGTGGCGTAAAAGTTATGCTGGATAAAGATTTGGCAGAAATGTACGGTGTGGAGGTAAAAGTATTAAACCAAGCTGTCAAGCGAAAACTCCAGCGTTTTCCAGATGATTTTATGTTTCAATTAACTACTGACGAATGGTATTCTTTGAAGTCACAAATTGTGACTTCAAAGAATATTGGACGTGGCGGTGTTAGAAAACTCCCTTTTGCTTTTACTGAGCAAGGTGTTGCCATGCTCTCTTCGGTGCTGAATTCCGATACGGCAGTTGAAGTAAATATTCAAATAATAAGGGTATTTACTAAAATGAAACAACTACTTTTTGATAATAAAGAACTTTGGAATAAAATAGAAAAAATAGAACAGCATTTGATAAAGCATGATGAAGAAATAAAATTAGTATTTGAATATTTAAAAAAATTATTGGTACAGGAAGCTAAACCGAGAAAGGCAATTGGGTTTCCTTATCCAAATAAAAAATAAAACAATATTGCTTTTAACCTACGCTTAAGTAAAAGCAGAATAAAGATATACTGTTGAACGGAGCGTCGCCAATGCAGCTGCACATAGCTT
>JAYSTT010000675.1:0-2049 GCA_043719495.1 Ferruginibacter sp.
TCCACAGATAGGGAAAAAGTACAACTGCCATAGCAATCACCAGCACATCCAACCCAATTATTAAAGCATATAACTGCATTACCGCACCTGCCCTAAAAATTTCTGCAAAAGCAACTTTACTCAGTTTCATCAGCAGTAATAGTTGGGGTAAAATAATTGGAAAACCCATAATGGCTATTAATGCTGCATTTTGCTGTGCCTTTGCCGCAATGGCACTCATTAATGTAAATACCAAACTAATGCTTATGCCGCCTAAGATTACAATACCCGTAAACTGAATAGTATTATTAACAGGGTTGGTTAAAAAGAAAAAAAACAACATCAAACTGATACTGCTCATCAGCACCATTAATAATACATTGTAAATAATTTTGCTGATGATAAATTCGACAGGAGATGCAATAGAATAAAAATAAAGCATCCTGCCTTTGCTTTCCTGCAAAAAACTTTTGGCTACAGCATTAACGCAAATGAACAACTGAATTATCCAAAATAAACTATTCCAGGTTGCAGCATCAGGCTTATCGGGGAACGACAAAAAAATTACATAAACTGTAGAGGCAATGTATAAGATAATTCCATAAAAAGTGTGCTTTTGCCTGAACTCAAGCAAAATATCTTTTTGTAATAAGGCATAAATTCTTTTTATCACACTGCAAATTACTAACAATGGGTAAAAGGGTAAATAAAATTTTGGGCTTTGTATTTAATAGTTATTACAATTATACTAACAGTTGTAAGTTAATGCAAATGTTATCCACAGTATTTGTCCCACCGTATTTATACTGTTTGTAAAGTAAAATATTTATTTTACTTTGAGTTCTTTCTTAACTAAAACAAAACTAAAAATGCGTAAACTACTTTTATTGGCAATGATGTTTTTTTTGGCACAGATAATTAATGCCCAACAAAACATTGCCACAAACCCAATTGTAATAACAGGGCACCTTGTTAAAGTAACAAAACCCTTAAAAGATTTTAAACCATCCGACAAAGCAATTCCTGATGTAATTGTAAGGGACTTAGATGGTATTATTGGTAAAGATGAAGCCTTTGAGGAAGGAGCCGAAGCTCCTTTTGGCAGAGATATTATTAAAGACCCTGCTCTTCAATCCATTTATCCAAATCGTTTACAAGGTAATGGCATTACACCTAACAATGCTATTACAGCAAATTTTAATGGTATTGGATATCAACCATTAAATCCACCAGACCCTACATTATGTGTAGGCCCCAATCATATCATTCAAATGATAAACGGATCTTCTGGTGCATTGTTTAAAGTTTTTAATAAAACCGGTGGCCAGGTAATAGCACAAACTTTTTTGGATGCTATTACTGGTAAAGGCGGATTAGGGGATCCAATTGCTTTGTATGATCAGTTGGCCGACAGGTATGTTTTAACTGAATTTAATAATAAAGCAGAAACAGGTACCGAAGGCCTTACGTTTGCCATATCGCAAACTAACGACCCTGCCGGAGCTTGGTATGTTTACTTTTTTGGCACCGGAACCACTTTTCCCGATTATCCAAAATTTTCTGTTTGGCCAGATGCTTATTATGCAACTACCAACGATTTTGCCAACGCATCATCCTATTCTGGCTCATCTGTTTTTGCATTTGACAGAACAAAAATGCTAGCTGGTAATGCAACAGCCACTATGCAAAAATTTGTATTAGGCACTACTAACAAACATTTTTCTATGAGCCCTGTTTGTTTGGAAGGAACTTCATTACCACCAGCAGGAACTGGTGGGTTAATTGCTTACATGAATGATAATGCATGGAGTGGCGCTGCTGCTGACAGTATTGGAATGTTTGAATTTAAAGTAAATTTTACAACGCCATCACTTACATCGGTTCTTACAAAATCATCTTTAGCAGTTACGGCTTATAAATCGGATATATGCACTGCTACAAGAGGGCAATGTATTTCGCAGGCAGGCAATACAACTAAGGTAGAAGCACTGCATCAAAAAATAATGAACCAGCCTATTTACCGAAATTTTGCAGGCTACGAAGGAATTGTTTTATCTCATGTGGTAGATA
>JAYSTT010000676.1:0-2045 GCA_043719495.1 Ferruginibacter sp.
GGTTTCGTAATTGTCGCTGCTGAAAGTGCCCATGAAAGGCATTTCCAGATGCACATGCGGATCAATACAGCCGGGAAAAGCCAACAAACCTGTTGCATCAATTATTTTATCTGCTTTTACATTTAGGTTTTTACCAATAGCTGAAATGGTTTCGCCTTCGATAAAAATATCGGCTACATAATTATCTGCAGCTGTGATGATGTTTCCGTTTTTAATTAAGATGCTCATAGCATAACTTATTTCTTTGATTGACATCCTGAGGTTTCAAATTGAAACCTCAGGATTTTTATTTTTTATCTTGATGCCACAATTTGTGATATCAGGTTTTCTCTATTTTCCTAAGAACTCATCACATTTTGTGATGAGATAGAATCATTCAACATCACAAATTATGATGATGGATTTTATTTATTAAATCCAATTCGTTTTCTTTCGTTCCATTCTTTCTCTTTTACTTTTTGCTCTACTTTTTCTTCCAATAAATTTTCAATGGCATCATAAATACTACTCAATTGAACATCATGTTCACCAACTCTATCTTTTAATTCCTGAACCATTGCCAGAACATTGGTATTTTTATTTACAAATTTTTTGAGCGCAATAAAAGCTCTTACAATAGCAATGTTCATTTTCCTTGCTTTGGGGCTTTTTAATACACTGGCTACCATCGTAACTCCGTGTTCTGTAAAAACATAAGGCGGTGAACTTAATTTTCTTCTTCTTTGGGATGATATCACAAATTGTGATGTCATATTATTCTTACTTTCTGATTCCAAATCAGATGATATCACAATTTGTGATATCATCTCTTTCCACTCTTTTGCTGTAAGCCTGAACATAAAATCTTTTGGAAAACTTTCAATATTTCTCTTTACTGCCTGGTTAAATACCCTCGTCTCCACTTCGTATAGATGAGCAATATCAAAGTCAAGCATAACTTTCTCACCCCTTACCTCATAAATCTTATTTTGAATAATTTCAATTTTCATGTTATGCCCTTTTCTTCATCAACAATAAATATACAAAACCACTTACAAAAAACCCAACAAACCAGGCATAATGATACAGGTCTGAAATCCAAACCGGAAATACGGTTGCCGAAACTAATTTTATCTGCAATAAAAAACCGGGGATGTTTGGAACGATACCAACCAGTAATGCAATGATAGCTGCTGAATTGAATCCATTTCCAAATCCGTATTGACCCTTGTGTTGATACAATTCTTCAACGACTAATTGTTGTTTGCGTATAAAATAATAATCAGCAATCATAATTCCACCCACAGGCCCCAGCAAACTTGAGTAGGCAATAAGCCAGGTAAAAATATAACCGTTGGGGTCTGCAATTAATTTCCAGGGGAAGATTAAAATGCCGATGACGCCGGTGATGTATCCACCCGTTCTAAAATTTATTTTTTTAGGAGAGAGGTTTGCAAAATCATTTGCCGGACTAACAATATTAGCCGCAATATTTGTTGCTAAGGTTGATATGGCAACAGCAATCATGGCAATGCTCACCAATAATTTATTTTCGAATTTACCGGCCAATACTACCGGATCCCAAATAGTTTCGCCATAAATAATAAAGGTTGCAGAGGTTACTACAACACCTATGAATGCAAATAATGTCATGGATGGTGGCAGGCCAATTATTTGCCCATTGATCTGTGCTTTCTGGCTTTTTGCATACCGTGTAAAATCAGGAATATTTAATGAGAGGGTTGCCCAAAAGCCAACCATACCCGTTAACGCAGGAAAGAAATATGCCCAGAATGCCGGGCCGGATAATTTTGAAGGCTGCGACAATATTGGCCCCAAACCATTGCCGGCATTGATTGCCCAAAATAATAATGCCAGGGCAGCCAATGGTAAAAAGAATGCTTTAAATACCAGTAATTTTTTTATGCTTTCAACACCGAGGTAAACAACAAACATATTGAGCAGCCAGAAAAGAAAAAAACAAATGGCAGGACCGGTTTGTAAACCAAATGAATCTGGAAAGATTTGTGGTAAAGTTGCTAATGAAGGAATCCACAATTTCATCA
>JAYSTT010000677.1:0-2043 GCA_043719495.1 Ferruginibacter sp.
GCAGTAAGGTTATTCCATTTTTTTATTTCGGCAATAGTAACATTATACAACTTACTCACTGCATATAATGTTTGTTTTTTTTCTACAGTATGATAAATGGCATTGCTTTTTTCTGAAATAACATTAGCTGCTTTTACTTCAGTTACCGGTTTAACAGGTGCCGGTGTAACTGGTGCTTCGGTATTTGCATTTTTCGGGGGAATTTTTAATACCTGGCCTAACGATAATCCTTTATCATAATCTATCTTATTATAATTGGCCAATTCCCTTCCATTAATATTATACAAGCGTCCAATACTGCTCAGGCTTTCTTTAGGGCCAACTGTATGCGTTATAATTTTTTGTGCAGCAGCAAACAAAGGCAGCAAAAACATCAGGCAAAATAATTTCTTCATCTTGTAAAATATTGTAATTGCAAATATCCAAAAATTAGTTGGTTTATCGGCTTATTTAGTTGTTAAGAATCTGCTTTACTTATTAAGAATCCGCCATTCTTTTGGATAATAATTATTAACCCGGTTGGTCAATATTTTTACCCAACCAAGAGGCACCTGCAGATATTTTATTAATGCCCAGCCCTTTAGTGAAGATTCAATTTTTATTTCCTGCCTGCGCAGGTATTGTAAAGCTGTCTCTAAATCAACGTCAACCGTGGGTAGGTCAGTGCTTGTAATTGTACTAACTGCAAGCTCGTGATGAGGAATTAATTCCTTATTTATTATTACCCCCATTTTTACACCGGCTTTTTTTATATATAGCGATGACTGAATTAAAATTAAATCATCCTGTAAATGAAAAGGCATTGCAATAAATTCATCATTTTGTTTAATAAAGTAAAAATCATTAGCCCTTTTGAGATAAAGCTTTAGAATTTCTGTTTCGCCGGGAGATATTTTTTCCATTTTTCTTTTTTCAATCTGCCTTTTACCTGTTGACTGTTGTTTATTGGTGAATGCAGCAATAAAAAAACCTTCGCCTTTTATTTTATCAGGATAAAAACGATACCCAAAAGCATTTTCATTTTCAGAAATTGTTTCAATAATTCCCCAACTGCTTTTAATTTTCAATGGTATACTTTCAACGCTCAACTCTTTTACCATCCAGGCGCAAATATCTTCATCTTCTTCTAATGAATAAGAACAGGTACAATAAATTAAAATGCCATTTTCTTTAAGTGATGATAACACATCGGCTAAAATTCTTTGCTGGCGCTGGCTACTGAGTTGAACATTATTTAAACTCCATTCTTCAATGGCTTCCGGATCTTTACGGAACAAACCACTACCACTGCAGGGCGCATCTACAATTATAACATCAAAATAATCATACAGCCGTTGAAAATCTTTAGGATCATTATTGGTAACAATAACATTTGCAGCTCCCCATTTGATAATATTCTCACTTAAAACATTTACCCTTGTTTTAATTACTTCATTACTTACCAGTAAACTATCTTTTGAAATGACGGATTGGATCAAGGTAGATTTTCCACCGGGAGCGGCACACAAATCCAAAATTTTTACAGGCTGCGATAAATCAACCGTTTGCTTTAAAACCTCTTCTAAAAACATACTGCTGGCTTCCTGCACATAATAAGTACCTGCATGAAAAAAGGGATCAACTGTAAACGATGGCCGGGCATTTAAATAATAACCATGAGAATTCCAAGGTACTTTTGATTGCTCGTTAGTAATTGTCCATTTTTTTGCAGGATTAACCCTTATTGAAGTTATTTGTTCGGTTGCATTGTGTACAGTTACAAAAGCATCCCGGTTAAAGCCATTGATTTTTTTTAATGAATCTAAAAATGCAGCAGGTAATAGCACCATTAAAATACTTATTGTAATAAATTAGTTGCTTTATTTATTGCTGCAATATAAGTTTGAAGGGTATTGGCCACTATTTCAATATTTTCCTGTGCCTCTTTCCAGTTGCGTTGCTCAACAGCTTCCCTTACACCTGGTATTGTTTTTACACCATACCCGGTGTAAAAACCCGGTGCATAAATCTGGTGCTTATACCAGGTTCGCCTGGGTAAACCGT
>JAYSTT010000678.1:0-4947 GCA_043719495.1 Ferruginibacter sp.
TCCAAAGCATCGCCATCATAAGCAGGTGCAATTAATACTTCAAAAAATATTTCATTAATGGCTACTGCAGTTGCTTTATCTATAGTGCTGTTGCAAACCAGTACACCACCAAATGCACTTTCGGGGTCGCCGGCCAAAGCTGTATCCCAGCTGTCTTTTACTGTTGCTCTTTGTGCAATGCCACAAACATTGGTATGTTTAATTATCCCAAAAGTGGTGTCTTTAAATTCAGTAATGATTTGTATCGCTGCGTCAACATCCACCAAATTATTATACGATAATTCTTTGCCGTGCAGTTTATCAAATATCTCATCCTGGTTACCATAAAAAATACCTTGTTGATGAGGATTTTCTCCATAACGCAAAACAGATTTTGTTTTATTAAAAGGATTAATAAAATCAGTTTGATTAAAATAATTAGAGATAGCTAAATCGTAACCGGTACAAATATCAAATGCTTTAATAGCAAACAGGCGGCGTTGTTTCAAAGTGGTTTCGCCTTTTTGTTCTTTTAAAATTTCTTCCAGTAAATTGTAATCTTTTTTGGCCGCCACCACCACTACATCTTTATGATTTTTTGCTGCACCACGAATCATACTCGGCCCGCCGATGTCGATTTTTTCAATTATTAATGTTTCATCAGTAGTTGATGCTACTGTTTCTTCAAAAGGATACAGGTCAACTATAACCAGGTCAATTTCCGGAATATTATATTGCTTCATTTCTGATACATGCTGTGCATCATCCCGTTTCCCCAAAATACCACCGAACACAGATGGATGCAAAGTTTTTACCCGCCCGCCTAAAATAGAAGGATAACTGGTGAGTGATTCTACAGCAACGCAGGGTACTTTTAAATCTTCTATGAACTTTTGTGTACCACCGGTGCTGTAAATAGTCACTCCAAGTTTGTGTAATTCTTTAACAATGTTTTCCAACCCGTCTTTATAGAAAACGGAAATCAATGCGGCGCTAATTTTTTTTTGCATGTAATAAAGGAGTTATAGATCCAAAATAAAAGCTCCTTTTTCAGGAACTGAATGGAGTTGCAAATGTAGTGCTGAACAGTCTTTTTTCCATTGTTCAATTTTCCACAAACTGTTAGAAGCATCAACAACATACTGTTTACAATTGAAAACCGCCGCCAGTTGCGGAATGTAGAGTTTTGGGCTTTTAGAGATAATAATTATATCAACATCAATTTTTTGCTGCATAGGTTCAAAAACTACTGATTTATCTATCACAATAATTTTTTTATTCCCAAATTGATAGAATTGCCCTTGTTGTAAACTGTTCATTGAATCGATTCTATTATTTAGTTGCAAGGCAATTCTTCCTGGCTTTAGATGAAAATTCTGCAACATCCCTTCTTCAAGTAAAGCACTATCGCCAATAAATTTATAACTATTGGCATTCACTAAATCAATAGCCTGATGCTGGGGCACATTATACACAATGATCTTTTTTTGATTTTCAATTTGCCATTTACCATGGGTATGTATCATTACAAAAGCCAGTAAGGCAAATAATGAAAACCGAAGCAGTTGTTTATTTTTATTAATGAGCCAGGCACTTATGCCAACAACAACGGCATACAATAACCAGGTAGATAAAATATTGGATGGAATTTTATCCCACACTGCAAAGGAAAAACTGTTGACATACAAAATAATTTTATTCATCAGCCAGACCAACCAACCGGATATTTTCCCAAGATATTCCGCTGCAAAAGGTATCCATGAAAAGGCCACCAAAAATATTTCGGCATAAAGGATTATACCTGAAAGCGGAACAGCAATAATATTGGTAATTAAAAATAAATTAGGAAACTGGTGGAAATAATAAATACAAATGGGGAAGGTTAGTATCTGAGCACCCAGCGATATAGCCATCAGCTTCCATACTCTATCTAATTGTTTGTTTTTAATATAGAAAAGATTATAAATAGGTTTTTGAAAAACAACAATTCCCACTACTGCTAGGTAAGAAAGCTGGAAACCTACATCCCATAAAAAATAGGGATTATAACAAAGCAATACAAATGCAGACACTGCCAGCGAATTAAAAATTGATGATTTTTTTGTAAGGTTATTACCAATAGTTATAAAAGTGAACATTACAGCAGAGCGAAGTACAGAAGCAGCTGCACCGGTAAGCAAAGAAAACAACCACAGGCAACTTAATATCAAAATCACTTGTACAAGTTTAGATTTATTTATAAACGGAATTCTTGCAAATAACCAAACCAGCATTATATAAATTAATCCCAAGTGCATCCCGGATATTGCAATAATATGAACTACACCAGTATTACTATATGCCTGCACCAGATCTTTATCTAAATCATTGGTATAACCAATCAACAATGCTTCTGCAATACCCAGTTCATCTTTACCGACATTAATATTTTTACGAAGGTTCTTTAAAATATTTTCTCTCGCTGTAAAAATAAACTGCTTAAACCCATTTACTTTTTTATCCGGCAAAAGCACCCAGTCTTTCTCTTTTAAAAATACATTATGAAAAGTTTGCTGAAAAGCGGCGTAGCGTTGGTAATTAAATGCACCGGGGTTGCCGGAATTTTTTATCGCCTGCAGGTTTTTATTAATTAAGATCCTATCGCCGTAATGCAACTGCTGTACCAGGCTGTCTTTAGAAAAGTAGATCAGCAATTTTCCTTTGCAACTAATTGCGGTATCACCAGTAATCAGCGTTTCAACAAAAGCATCTGCTTTGTACGATTTTGTTTTTTCAATCAGCGGCTCATCAATTTTTGCGATAATATAATTGGAGTCCTGATAATAATTACCATACCAATCCGCTTTATGCCGAACATCTTTTTGCCAGGTGATTAGTAAACCAAATGTTAGCAATAATAAATTAATAAGAACACCCTGAAGCGCTTGCAACTTAAACCGCAAGGCTAATGGTAAAAAATAAAACAGCAGATTAGCTGCGCCAAATCCGATGGCAGCCATAACAACAACCTGCACAGAAAATTGTAAATACCATTGCAATATTATACCGGCAACAAAAGGAATCAATAGGCGGATGAATGGTGCAGTTTTATAAACGGGTATGCTGAAGGGTGTGGGCATAATCCAAAATAGAAAATTAGGAGAGAAAAAGCAAATATTATTTTATAAGAAGAGAATTAAAATCAAAATTTTTATTGCTGATTAAATTTTACCTGTTTAAGAAATACCCTTTAAATTCAATAATTTCTTTACTTTCTACTTCCACATATTTTTCAAATATTTTATCTCCTACTTGTTTTTGCAAAGCAGAAATACCTACATCAATTAAACGCAATCCGGTTTGGGTTAGTAAAATATTATCGAAGGCCAGGCCTTCAATATTAGAGGGTCGTTTAAGATCACAGTGTACAAACCCTGCCCGATGAAGTTGTTTTTACATTCGTCTTCAAAAACATTCAGCCACAATTGGCGTATTTCAACTTCGTAAGCCCTAAAGTCTAAAGGATGTATACGTTCCATTACCAGCATTTCTGCCTGTAATGTTTAATTATAATCTAAGCGGATAAATTTTGTAATCAGATTATTTAGGTTATTGGCAAATTGCATTTTTTCTGCCTCACTGCCAATTTCCGACCGGGTATCTCCAATAAATAGTTTAGCCACTTCGGCATCGCTTAAAACAATAACCGTATTGTTAGCTCCAGATGATAATTTACGGGGATATTTCATTCATTATTTATTTACTCAAATGCATACTCCGCTCTTTATACAACTGCCTAAAGTAAGGATCCTTCAAATCTTTTATAAAACGTATCGCTTCGCCAGTGCTCTTCATCTCGGGCCCCAGCTCTTTATTTACACCGGGAAATTTGTTGAAGGAGAAAACCGGTTCTTTAATGGCAAAGCCGGTAAGTTTTTTATCGAAAGTAAAATCTTTCAATTTGTTTACCCCTATCATTATTTTAGTAGCTATATTCAAATAAGGTATTTGATAGGCTTTTGTTATAAAAGGCGTGGTGCGGCTGGCTCTTGGATTGGCCTCTATTACAGCCACATTACCATCTTTAATGGCAAACTGAATATTGATAAGCCCTTTAATATTTAATGCTCTTGCTATTTTTTCGGCATACTCTTCCATAGTATGTACAATCAGGGGCGATAAATTAAACTGGGGTAAAACTGCATTACTGTCTCCGCTATGAATTCCGGCAGGTTCAATATGCTCCATCACCCCCATTACATGAAAATCTTCTCCGTCAAAAATGGCATCTATCTCTGCTTCCTGGCAGCGGTCTAAAAAGTGATCAATTAAAATTTTATTGCCCGGTAAATGTTTTATTAAACTCAACACGCCTTTTTCAAGTTCTTCATCATTAATTACAATACGCATTCTTTGCCCGCCCAAAACATAACTTGGCCTTATTAAAACCGGGTATCCCACTTTATTGGCTACTTCAATTGCTTCGTCTGTATTATAAGCGGTTCCATAGTCCGGATAAGGTATTTCCAATTCTTTAAGCATATCGCTGAAGCGGCCCCGATCCTCTGCAATATCCATGCTGTCGAAAGATGTTCCGATTATTTTAATTCCTTTTTCATGCAGGCGCTTAGCTAACTTTAATGCCGTTTGTCCGCCTAATTGCACAATTACGCCATAGGGTTTTTCATGTTCCACTATTTCCCATAAATGCTCCCAAAACACCGGTTCAAAATATAATTTATCGGCAATGTCAAAATCGGTTGACACCGTTTCCGGGTTACAATTGATCATTATGGCTTCATAACCGGATTCTTTTATTGCCAGTAAACCATGTACACAGCAATAGTCAAACTCAATTCCCTGGCCAATACGGTTTGGACCGCTGCCCAATACAATTATTTTCTTTTTATCTGATACTTTACTTTCGTTTTGATTAACTAGTTGCATCTATATAATTTAAAAAAGTTTACGTGTAAAATAAGTTGTCTT
>JAYSTT010000679.1:0-4947 GCA_043719495.1 Ferruginibacter sp.
CTTTCTCTTTTTGGTCTTGTATCGTTATCAACCGGCAAGTCTATTTTCCCCATTATTTTAGGGCCGGTTAATTTTTGGGCCTGGATATTTTCAATTACAGGCGGAAGATTTTCTTCGGGTAAATTAGTAACTGGTGAAGCTGGAACAATTGCCGCTTCTTGCTTTACCTCTTCGGGCTGCCCGGCTTTTTTTCCTTTTTTAGGGGCAACTTTTGGTTCCTCCTCTTTTGGGGCTTCAGTTATTTCTTTTTTCTTGGTTGGTTTTTTAGGCCTTGTTGAAGAATCGATTGCATCAAGGTCAATTTTATTAAGAACTTTAGGAACTTCAATTTCTGGCACTTCCACCTTTGTAACCTCTGTTTTTGCTGTTTCTGCTATTGTTTCTTTTTCAATAACTTTTACAGGCTCAGGAATTTTCTCTTCTTTAGGTTTTGCGGTTTCTTTTTTCTTTATAGAAAGATCTTCTTCGTCTCTTTTCTTTTTAGTTTCGCCAGATGCCTTGGAGAGCTCAACCTGTTGGGCTTTAGCCTTGGCAGCTTTATCCTGTTGAAACTCGGCCTGCGCTACCCGGTACATATTTTCCGTAAGTTTAAAATCACGCTGCATTTCATCGTGACTAAAACCCTTACTGGCTAAAAATTCAACAAGTGTATCTTTACTTACATTGAATTCAATTGCCGCCTTCATTGCCCTGGGTAATATTGCTGTGTTTTCTGACATTCGTTTTCTTTAACCAATAAAAATTTAATTCTTTAAAACAGCAGAATTATTTTGCCTGCTGTTTGCTGCAAATTGCATTATTCTTTTTCAAATTCCTCTTTCAGTATTCTTCTTACATCTTCAATAGTTTCTTTTTCCAAATCTGTTCTTCTTTCTAATTCTTCAGGGCTAAGATTTAATACTGATCGTCCGGTATCGCATCCCACTTTTTTCAAAGCTTCAATTACCCAAGGTTCAATTTCATCCGTAAACTCTTCCAAATCAATATCAAATTCATCCACTTCACCTTCGTTATCGCGGAATACATCAATTTCAAAACCTGTTAATTCGCAGGCTAGTTTAATGTTAACACCTCTTCTTCCAATTGCAAGTGATACCTGATCTGGTTTAAGATATACATTAGCATGTTTACCCTCCATATCAATATCCATACTGGTAATTTTTGCAGGAGTTAACGAACGCTGAATTAATAATTGAGTATTAGCTGTCCAGTTAATTACATCAATATTCTCGTTCTTCAATTCTCTTACAATTCCATGTATACGGCTTCCTTTCATACCTACACATGCACCAACGGGATCAATTCTGTCATCATAACTTTCAACGGCTACTTTTGCTCTTTCTCCGGGATCACGTACTATTTTTTTAACAACAATTAAGCCATCGAATATTTCGGGAACTTCTATTTCCAATAATTTTTCCAGGAATGACGGGCTGGTTCTTGAAATGATAATTACCGCCTGGTTATTTTTTAATTCCACCTTTTTTACAACACCTCTAACATTTTCTCCTTTTTTAAAATAATCAGTGGGTATTTGTTCCGATTTTGGTAAAAGCATTTCATTACCCTCCTCGTCTAAAATCAAAACTTCTTTTTTCCATACCTGATAAACCTCGCCGCTTACAATATCTCCCACACGGTCTTCGTATTTTTTAATAAGAATGTTCTTCTTTAAATCGTTAATACGTGCTGCAAGGGTTTGTTTACCAGCTAAAATTGCACGGCGGCCAAACTCTTTTTGTATATCTACCGCTTCGTACAACTCTTCGCCCACTGTGTAGTCCGGTTCTATTTTAATAGCATCCTTCAACTCAATTTCTGTTAGCGTATTGTATAAATCATCATCGTCAACAATAGTCCGGCGACGAAAAATTTCTAAATCCCCTTTTTGATCATTTACAATTACATCAAAACATTCATCGCTGCCATACTTTTTTCGTATAAGTGTTTTAAAAACATCTTCCATTACTTTCATTAACGTGGGGCGGTCAATGTTTTCTGCTTCTTTAAACTCCTGAAATGAGTCGATTAAGTTAATACTTGCCATAATCCTCGCCGGCTAACTTATTATACCCCAGCCGTTATGGGGTTTTGTTATGTAATTAAAATTTTATAAGAACCTTGGTTTGTTTAATATCGGTAAAATTTATGTCCGTATTTATTGTAATCGCTTTTTTGCCTTTTCCTTCTGTTTGTTCTATTGTTATTGCGTTGTCTGTTGCCTCTTTTAAAATACCATCTCTTTTAATTTCATCATTGGTTATTACTTCTACACTTCTACCTATGTTCTTTTTATACTGCCTCAGTAATTTCAGCGGCTCATCTATACCCGGGCTTGACACTTCAAGAGAAAAATCACCATCGGGGTACATCCCCATTTCTTCCATTATTTTATATAGTGCCCGGTTAATCTTTATACACTTTTCAATACCCAGCCCGCCATCAGCATCCAAATAAATTTTATAATTATTGATGGGCTTTACTTTAACGGATACCAAAAAGATATCATCTACCAGTAAAGGGGTAATTAGTTTTTCTATAGTTTGTAAATGTGTATTCTCGGTCATGGTAAAAGAAGAAGGGAACGATTCCGTTCCCTTCTTTTGCTTCATTATCCGGTGCAAATATATGTATTGTGGCTGTAATTGCCAAAATGAACCTGTATTAAATCGAATAAATTTTAACACAGTTGAATTATAAGGTTTAATAACTTTGCGATATGTTAAAAGTATTGTTAGAACTGTTTGTATTATATATACTGTACAAACTGGTATTTGATTTTATTATTCCCATTTACCAAACCACTAAACAGGTAAAGAAAAAAGTAAATGAAATGCAGCGTAATATGAATGAGCAGGTAAACGGGCAACAGCAGAATCAGTTTACTTCAGCATCAAAAGAACCATCCCCAAAAACTAAAGAGGACGACTATATTGAATTTGAGGAAGTAAAGTAAAAAGTTAAAGAAAACCAAGCTGTTCAATTCTTTCATGGGGCATTAGCAGGTGTGTATTTATGCCAAGTTCTTTTGCCCCACCAATATTGTTTGCCAAATCATCAATAAATAATGTTTCTGTGGCAATAAGGCCTGCATCCTTTAATACAAAGGCATATACTTCTTTATCGGGTTTTCTTAATCCTATTATATTGGAATAATAGGATTTTATAAAATAGGCATCCAGGCTGAGTTCACCAGTATCCCTTTTAAATAATTCTTTAAATGCAGTAAGGTGAATACTATTGGTATTACTTAATAAATACAGCTTGTATTTAGTAGAGATTTGATTTAAAAAACTGAGGCTGTTATTTCTAAAATTGAGTAATAATGCATTCCATGCCGTTTTTATTTGCCGGGTTGAAACAGGGTTTTTACTCATGGCTTTTACGCTTTCATAAAATGTTGCTTCACTTATTTTTCCAGTTTCAATATCTTCAAACAAAGCATCCATTTTATATGGGGAGAAATTGCTTTTAAAGTTTTTAAAACCCAATGCTTCAAAAGCTTCAACGGTTTTATTATAATCAATATCCAGCAGCACATTGCCTAAATCTAAAATGATATTTTTTATATTATTCATTGCTGTAAAATAAAAACGCCCCGAAAAAAATTCCGGAGCGTTTGTGGGCCCACCAGGGCACGATCCTGGGACCCCCTGATTATGAGTCAGGTGCTCTAACCAACTGAGCTATAGGCCCTTTCTTTTTCAAGAAATATTTTATTTAAACATTACTTCTTCTACGATAAGGAGTAATCTAATTTTTAAGAACTTTTTATCTCAATAAACCCATTTGAGGGTGCAAATATAATCAAAGCAATTTAATTTAACGCTTCATTAGATTATTTGACGTTATTTTGCAGCTTCAAAATTAATTATGAAGAAAATAGTATTTGCATTTCTTGCCTTTGTTTTTGCAACATCAGTATTTGGGCAGGCTAAAAAAAATATCAATAAGGCTGATTTGGCCAGCCGTGCAGGTGATCATATAATGTTGCAACTGGCCAGCAACCATTGGGCAGGAATGCCAGACAGCATTAAAGACCACACCAAAGGCTTATCCAGGGGTGCTAATATTTATGTAATGATGGAAAAGCCCTTTAAAAACAGTCCACGCTTTAGTGCTGCATTTGGAATTGGGTTCGGCACCAATAATATGTACTTTAAAAATTATAATATTAATATTAAATCAGCTCTTACCAAATTGCCATTTACTTCTTTAGATTCTACGGAACGGTTTAAAAAATATAAATTAACCACTGCTTATTTGGAGGTGCCTGTTGAATTAAGGTTTGTGGATAAACCTTTTAAAAACAACAAAAGTTTTAAAGCGGCCATTGGTGTAAAAGTGGGCACTTTATTAAATGTGCATACCAAAGGAAAAACATTACAAAGTAAAACCGGAGGTACTATTAATGCCTACACAGACAAAGAAACCAATAAGCGCTTTTTTAACAGCACCCGTTTAGCAGTAACTGGTCGGATAGGATATGGTATTTTTTCATTTTATGGCAGCTACCAAATTACCAGTATGTTAAAAGATGGTGTAGGCCCCCAGATAAAACCATTTGAAATTGGTATTTGTATTAGTGGACTTTAAAATTTTATTTATTGAATATTTTTTTTAAAGAAATTATATAATTTAATATTTTAAAAAATCCGGTGCATTTGTTACCGGTTTTTTTTTTAAGAAATTCCTTTTTACAAAAATGTATATCATAACTTTGCAACTCACTCTTCATCATGAGCGACGAAATTAAACACGAATGCGGCTTAGCCTTTATCCGCCTCCGCAAGCCTTTTAGTTACTATCAACAACAATATGGCACAGTATTGTATGGCTTAAACAAGCTGTACCTGCTGATGGAAAAACAGCACAACCGTGGCCAGGATGGCGCAGGTATTGCTATAGTAAAATTGAATACTGAACCCGGTTATCCTTTTTTACACC
>JAYSTT010000680.1:0-4934 GCA_043719495.1 Ferruginibacter sp.
TAATAAAAAGGCCCCGTAAAATAAAATTTAATTTAAACCCTTCCCATTTTTTTTAAATGCTGTGCATGAGAAACCAGTGCATGCCTCATCCTTCTAAACTCAATATATTTTACGCCGTACTCAATACAGGTTTGTTTAATTATCTTACTAATTTCGGGATAGTGTACATGAGAAATTTTTGGAAATAAATGGTGCTCAATTTGAAAATTTAAACCCCCAACCAACCATGATATTAACCTGTTTTTTGTAGCAAAATTAGCAGTGGTTTCTATTTGGTGTATAGCCCATTCGTTTTCAATTTTATTAATATCTGCATCTGGTACCGGAAAAGAAGTTTCTTCAACCGTATGTGCCAGTTGAAAAACTACGCTAAGTACAAAGCCTGCAAACATGGCAATAATTAAAAAGCCTACCAACCACGGAACAAAACCCAACAGATAAATGGGTAATGCAATCATCATAAAATAATAGCCCACCTTTGCAACCCAAAAAGCAAAATGTTCAAATGCGCTCATTTTTTTTATGGGTACACTGCCTACCTTCTTTTTAAAATACTTGGTATAATCTGTTGCAAAAACCCAAATAATTAATAGCAATGTGTATAAAAACCAAACGTAAATATGTTGGTAGCGGTGTATTTTATATTTTTTTTGAGTGGCACACATCCTAAGCATGGGCTTAATTTCTATATCATCATCCACACCATCAATATTGGTATACGTATGGTGGATGATATTGTGCTTATTATTCCACATTATTCCGCTTGCACCTAAAGCATTAACAGAAAATGCAGCCATTTTATTCCAAAATTTACTGTTGCTAAAACTGCCATGGCCGCCATCGTGCATTACATTAAAACCTATGGCTGCGGTTAGGCCACCCATAAAAACACATTCAATAAGTGCAATCCAAGCCGGGGGGGTAAAAAATACTACATGTACATAAAGCACAACATAGAATACCCAAAAAAGTACCGCTTTAAAATATAATCCAAAATTACCTGTGGCTGGTTTTTTTGCTGTAGTAAAATAGTCGTTCACCCTTTTTTTTAATTCCTGATGAAAAGTGGAGCCAGCTACATTTAAAAATTTAGGGGTTGCCATTTTAATATTTATTTTAGTATTAAGTATTATTTTTTATAAGGGCATCAAAATTATTAAAGCCAATCATTTTTTGGGTTATAAACCCCTCTGCATATTTTACACCAATCATTTTACCAAACCATTTATGCCTGTACACCACACTGTCTAAAAAATCGGGGGTGGAAATGTAGGTTTGCGGTTCGTTGCTTTCCTGTGTATAAAACTGTGTTTCGTATGCTTTTATTGCCTCAATTTTTTTTTCAAAAACGTTTGTAATATCCACAACAAAGCTGGGCATTAAAAGTTTATCCTGAATGTAATTAAAAACATATTTTGGCCGCCATGCTTTTTGCAGTATCCCATCTGCCGTTGTTTCTATTTTTTTTAAGCCCGAAAGAAATGCTGCATCTGCTACCAATTTAGCCGATCGGCCATGATCGGGATGACGATCGGAAGGGGCATTGCAAAAAATAATTTCGGGCTGGTATTTTCTTAATACGGTAATAATTTTACGCTGATGTGCTTCGTCGTTTGTAAAAAAGCCATCGGCCATTTCTAAATTTTCCCTAACATCAACACCTAAAATTTTTGCAGCAGCTTGTGCCTCTGTTTTTCTAATTTCTGCAGTTCCCCTTGTACCCAATTCGCCTAGCGTTAAATCTATAATGCCTGTTTTTTTTCCATTCAACTTTTCAACCAGTAATACACCTGCACAACTCAATTCCACATCATCCGGATGAACACCAAAAGCTAAAAAATCTAACTTCATTTTTAATTCAAAATTTCTGGCTGCAAGCTACGCTTTTTTAAGCAGGGTGCAAGTAGTAAACTGTTGGTGTTTTGTCAAATTGCTGGCTTATTAACAGTAAAGGGGAGAAAGTGGGTAAAATATCTTACAGATTACGGCTAAGATTTGGTGATAAATGCTGGTTGCCCTAACATACAGCCAGCTTTGCAGAATACTAATGCTGTACGCCGCTTTTATGTCAATGTTTTCTAAAATTAGAATTTGCTTGATTTATAATTATAGTGTCTCCGCTTGGTAGTAAAGGCCTTGAAGCTTTTGTTAACCAAAATGCTGTAAAAATTATATTGTCGGCGCTTGGCTTTTTAAAAAGAATTGTATCGCTTGTAAAATGAAAATTTGAGGGCAGTTGTGGTAATGGGGTTCCAGGTGTCCAAGAGAACGCATAAAAATTTGGGGTTGTATAACAGAACTTAACAAACCCCGATGTGTCGGGCTTGATGATTAGTAAACTATCATGTAAAATTATATAAGTACCATTATCTATTGGTGAACGAAAATTTACAAAAGAGTAATTGCCGTTATTGTCAAAAGTAGCTTTTATGCTGTCGCCTGAAATCGTCCAACTTGACACTGAAATTGGAAATGGGTTATTTAGAATAGAGGGATAGGAATATGTTTGATTAAATTGATTTGTAAATACCCAAGTTCCCAAAATGGGGTTTGAAGGTGCATTATTGTCTTTAGTGCAAGAAGCAATAATAATAATCAAACAAGTAATAATCAGTCCTGTAAATTTTGCATATTTCATAATGTCTTTTTTAAAGTGGTACACAACTTGTAAATAGATGAATGTAGCCTTTGTTATCAACTGCTGCTACTTCAATACTATCTAGTGTTATGTTAGCTTTATAATGACGCATAAACCTCACAGGTTTATAATGGCTTTAGTAATATATCAGGCTTTAACAAACCTGTGAGGTTTGCCAGCTCATGCTTAACTTAACACTAGCTTCCATACCCATACATACGCCGTACTTCTAAAACAATTTTTTCTATAGCGGCATCATCGCCTTTAGCATTGTAAGATTGTTTTAAATTAGTGCTAAAAAAGAAAGCGATAGTTTGGTAAAAACCTGCCGTAAACCCGCCTTTATATTCTTTAATTATTTCGTAACAGTTGTTGCCGGTTTCCCGGTTTATTAGTTTCATTAAAACCTTACCCTGGTAAATAGACAGGTTAGTAAGCGGATCGGTAAATTCTTTTTTTAATTCTTTCTCTCTTGATTTAATGTAGGTTTTTCTGGCTTCTTTGTCCGTAACATTGGTAAGGTTAAGATTAATATCATTTAAAACGGTGCCTGCACGTTTTGCATAAGGGTAGGTTACATAAACTGCATTTCTTAACCTTGTCCATGCAGCATTGGCATTTCGCTGGCTTTGGGTAAGCAGTGTAAATACACTTACATCCATTAAAGTTTTTGCTTCAATAGTATCGCCATTATAAATAACTGCACCAGTTAAAATAGTATCGGTTGCCGATTTTTGGGAGAAAAAAATTGTGTCCTTTTTTTCTGTTTGAGAAAAAACGGAATTGCTTTTTATTGTAAAAAATAAAACAAAAAGAATTGTAAATAGTTTAATCGATATAGGGATCCTGTGTATTTGCATTACATGTAAAATTACTAAAGCAATCTTTTATTAATACGGTAAGATGCTTAAAGTAACCATAAAGTTTATTAATAGGACATATTTTTTTGTCAAAATGTTGCATTTACTGGGTGAGTCACCCTCTTGGGGTGACTCACCCAGTAAATTTATTTGCAAACCCAATTTTAAATTTTACTTATCCTGATAGCTTTTCAACAGTGCTGCAATCTTTTTTACCTCATCACCATCCACCATCACTTGTTTTAAATCTTCATCCATTGCAGCTATTACAAAATCCATTTTAGTATCTACAAAAATCCTTGCAGAAGTATGAAACTCTTTTGCCCCTGTATTTTTTGCCACTTCAATTACATTGGATGATCTTAGACCACTACCCGGCATTATAACGATTCTTTCGTTGGCTTGTTGTATCAATTGGCCAATAAGTGGAACACCATCGAGGCAATTGGGTACCAGGCCACTGGTTAAAATTCTTTCACAACCGGTTTCAATAACATCTTCCAGTGCTTTAAAGGGGTCTTTAACCCTGTCGAAGGCACGTTGAAAAGTTACACCCATTGGATACGCCAGCTCCACTAATATTTTACTTCGTTCTTTATCCACCGAACCATCTTTGTTCAGCAATCCTATTACCACACCATCACAACCTAATTGTTGATGATTTTTAATATCAGCTTTCATAATTTCAAACTCCTCATCGCTGTAAAAAAAATCTCCGCCACGTGGGCGAATCATAGCATACAATTCAATCTGTAGTTTTTCTCTTGCAGCTTTTATAAAGCCATAAGAAGGAGTAGTGCCTCCATCGCCCGGGTTATCGCATAATTCAATTCGGCTGGCGCCGGAAGCCTGGGCAATAACACAGCTTTCAATATTAAAGGCAATAATTTCTAATTGAAAATTCATTTACAATAATTAGATCAAAAATTTTGACTGGTGAATTTGGTTTTCATTTCCACTCTTCACACTAAACACAAAGCCTTTTTGAATAGCATAAGCTCCATATTGCCCTTTTTTATTTAATGCTAAAAAACCAACCTGTAATGTTTTTGCTTTTTGCTTATCTCTTTTTACAATTCTTTCCACTGCTTTTTTACAAGCCATTTCAGGCGATAAACCCTGCCGCATGAATTCCACCACCAGGTGTGTTCCGCAAATGCGTATCACTTCTTCGCCAGTACCACTGCTGGTGGCTGCACCTATTTCATTATCCACAAATAAACCAGCACCAATTATTGGCGAATCTCCCACACGGCCGTGTAATTTAAAAGCCATGCCGCTGGTGGTAACAGCACCACTTAAATTGCTCATTGCATCCATCGCCACTAATCCCATAGTATCATGGTTGGCAGTACCATCTTCAAAAAAATTCGGCGCAAACGGACCGTTGCCTTGCTTTTTTTCGATGTTAATTATTGGCTTGTATTCACTTTTTA
>JAYSTT010000069.1:0-1783 GCA_043719495.1 Ferruginibacter sp.
TAATACAGGACTGCCGGTTTGGGCCAGTGTGGCCATTTTAACGGTATCATCTGCTTTTGTTGTCTGGTATTTTGTTATCCTCCCTATTCGCTTACATAACAAAGGTTATTACATTCAGTCTGATGGCATCATCAACCGGGTGAAGAAAGAAAATGCGTAAGATTATTTACATATCGGTTTTGTTGCTCAATCTTATCTCCGCCGCACAGGCGCAAAAAAAGGTAATTTATGAGGATACTTCTTTATTGCAGAAAAATGAAGAAGTGATACAGGCACCCGTGGAAGATGTTAGCATTGATACTGCAACATATACAGCACCTGCAGAAGTTACTGCTGAAAAACCTGCTGACACAAGCTTGTATATGAACGACCTTAATTTCTCTTACGATTCCATTAAGAACTGGAGAAATTTAAAAGACTACGGTTACGCAAAAAACCTGGATAGTCTTTTAAAAAATTTAAAGAAAAAAGAAGTTAAGGAAAAGCCACGGCGAACACCTGATACAGGTATTTTAACCGGTTTATTAAATTCTGATATTTTAAAATTATTGTTGTGGGCGGTGGTTATTTGTTTTGTACTTTTTGTGCTTTACCGTTTATTTTTAGCCGAAGGCGTGTTTAAACGCAAAGCAAAATCGGCAAAAGGAAATGAAGCTGCAGTGGAAGAGGAAATTATAACTAATGAGAGCGATTTTGATGCCCTAATAAGACAGTCACTGCAACACGGGAATTACAGGCATGCCGTGCGTTACCAGTATTTGCGAACACTGCACCTGTTGGCCGGCAGGGGCATGGTTAGCCTGGCACCCGATAAAACCAATTTCAATTACGTAACCGAAATTACCAACGCCGAATATCGGAATGCTTTTGCAGCGCTTACTTTAAATTATGAGTATGCCTGGTACGGCGAGTTTGATGTTGACAAAAATATTTATGAAAAAATCGAATACAATTTCAGCAGCTTAAATAAAAAAATATAAGGCATTACTTGAAGCATAAATTTATATATCTGTATTCTTTATTGGCAATAATGCTATTGCTTGCAGGCTGCAGTGGTTGCAGGCAAAATGAAATGCCATCGCTGGAGGAAACCTATTCTAAAAAAGATAAAAATCCTTTTGGTGCAAGTATAGCCTACCGGCAGATCAAAGCCATCTACCGAAATAATGATGTACAGGATAAGAGGCTTGATTTTAAAAATACCTGGGAAAATATAAGCGACACCGGCTCCCTGTACATCTGCATGGCTCCGCGGCTTTTTGTTACTGTAGAAGAAGTTACTGCCATGATGGAATACGTGGAGGCAGGCAACAGCCTTTTTGTTTCTGCAGGGCGTATTGACGAACTTTTACTGGACGAAGCAGGCTGTAGTGCAGAGTATAGTTCGCAGGCGATGGAATATATGTTTAACAACATGAAAAACACATCGGTAAGTTCAATGATTCAGCCGGAAGGGAAATATGGATATTACTACCATCCTTTTGAAAATTATTTTACAAACATCGACAGCAGCACTACAAGAGTACTGGGATACAACGAAAAAAATAAGCCAAACTTCATTGTGTTTTTCCGCGGCAAAGGCAAACTGTACCTGCAATGCGATCCACGGGCATACAGTAATTATTTTTTGCTGAAGGAAAATAATTACCGGCATTTAAAAAATTCGCTTGCCTTTACTAACAACGAACCACAACATGTTTACTGGGATGATCACTATTACAAGCTAAACGGCCGCAATGATGAAGAGAAGAGTTTTTCCAGCTTCAGCGAAATCATGAAACAT
>JAYSTT010000681.1:0-2037 GCA_043719495.1 Ferruginibacter sp.
ACAAAACGATTAAGTCCTTTTTTATTTGATAAAAGCGATTCTGCGGGTGGGCCACCATCATATTTTTTGTAGGTGCTGTCTTTTTTCGAACTAAAAGTATTTACAATATTTCCTGCCACATCTTTTATTTCTAACGTAAGTATGGAGGAATCTTTTAGCGTAGGAACTTGATAATAAATAACCACACCTGTTGATGGGTTTACTCCTCTTGTACTATGTGAGCCTGTAAATTCTACTTTGGTTTCATCTAGTTCGCTGCTGCCATTTATCAAATAAGCTGATGAAGGGTTAAATATTTTAAACGATGAATCTTTGCTGTACTGGCGAATTAAATTTAGGTCATCCAACACCCAGAAAGCCCTGCCTGATGTAGCTGCAATTAAATTTCCTTGGTGAATGCGCAAATCAGTAATGGGTACTACAGGAATATTTAATTGAAATGACTCCCAGTTTTTTCCTCCATTCCACGAAATGTATATCCCAGTTTCCGTTCCTGCAAACAATAAATCTTTTCTTACTACATCTTCTCTTACCACTCTTGTAAATGCCCCAATAGGAATACCAGTATTTATTTTTACCCATGTATTGCCATAATCTGTTGTTTTATACAAACCAGGTGTATGGTCATTAAATTTATAACGGGTTGTAGCAATGTATGCAGTGGCTTTATCAAATGGAGATATTTCTATTGCATTTATTAGACATTCTTGTAAACCAGCAGGTGTTATATTTTTCCAATGTGCACCGTTATCCATTGTTAAAGAAACTACCCCATCATCACTACCAGTGTATATTACTCCTTTTTCAAATGGCGATTCAATTACGTAAGCCAATGTGCCATAATTTTCTGCACCCACAGCTTCATTGGTATAAGGCACACCTGGCTTTCCCTGTTTTTCTTTTTCATTTTTTGTTAGATCGGGTGATGCTTCTGTCCATGTTTTACCCATATCATTTGTACGCAATAAAAATTGCGAGCCATGATAAAAAACACTTGGTTCATGTTTGCTCCATATTATTGGTGCATTCCAATTAAACCTGTATTTCATATCCTTTGCATCACGAGTCATATATTGAATGGGCGCCGCCATAATATTTGTCGTCGCTTTTGCTTTTGTATGTAGTACTTCAATAGTTCCTTGATAACTTCCTCCTAAAACATATTGTGGATCATCTGGATTAAATGCTAGAAAAGCACTTTCGCCACCAGCAGAATACGTCCAACTGGTAGTACCAATACCGCCACTGTTTGGCTCTCTGCTTGCAATCTTTACCGAACTATTATCTTGCTGCCCACCATAAATATTGTATGGAAAAAGGTTATCGACATTAATGCGATAAAATTGTGCGGTAGGCTGGTTATGCTGACTGCTCCACGTTTTACCTTTATTAAATGTAATGGCCGAGCCGCCATCATCCGAAATAATCATATTATTTGAATTCGTTGGATTGATCCAGAGATTATGATAATCGCCATGTGTGGCAGGCATATCTTCCCATGTTTTACCGCCGTCAATAGAACGGAATGCTGAAGCACTCATTACATATAACGTATTTTCATTCGTAGGGTCGGGAAACATTTCAATATAATACCATGCTCTTTGTATTAAATGATTATCGTTGGATACTTGGCTCCATGTTTTACCAGCATCTGCTGACATATACAATCCGCCTTCTTCTTTTTCAGAATCGCTTTCTATTAATGCATACAGTTTTTCCGAATTGGAACGGCAAACAGCAACAGACATTTTTCCCATATCTTTTGGCAATCCATCCTTCATTTTTTCCCAATGCTCACCAGCATCTGTTGATTTATACAATCCACTACCAGGGCCACCGCTTATCACTTTCCATGGCAGGCGCCCATGTTCCCACATGGCTGCATACAATATCATCGGGTTATTCATATCCATCGATATTTCTGAACAGCCAGTCATTTCATCCACAAACAAAATATTTTTCCAACTGGCTCCTCCATCAACAGATTTGTAAATGCCTCTTTCTTTTGATTTGCCGTACAGCGCACCTTGTGCAGCT
>JAYSTT010000682.1:0-2034 GCA_043719495.1 Ferruginibacter sp.
AACCAACCTGTTTGCACAGCAGCCCAAAGTGGTTGCACAAACTACACCTGCTGTAACCGCTAAGGTGGTGCCTGTAGTGCCAACCAAAGAATTAAGAAAACAAATGGAACGGAATTTTAAAAGAAAAAAATTCAAGGCAGTTATTCCCATTGCCGACACGCTGTTAAAAAGGAACCCTAAAGAAGAAAATGCTTTTGTAAAAAAAGTAGTAAGCCAGGTAATGCTGAAAATGGATAAGCCTGCTATTGAAACTTTTAAAAAGTGGTATAAAAATAAAGATACTGCTGCAACAAATATTTCGCTGGTGCCCTACCAGTTTGAGTTTGCAAAAAGTAACAGATCGGCAGAGCCTTATTACAAAGCAGCTATGGCTATGGCACCCAAAAACGGAATTCCTTATATAATGTACGGTGCCGATTTTGCTGATGCCGACCAACCGGTAAAAGCACTGCAGTATGTAGAGAAAGGTTATAACATGCTTAACGCTCATTATAAAAAAGATTATGCAAGTACTTATGGCGGTGTTTTGCATCGTGCAGATAAAAAAGCAGAAGCATACAAATTTCTGGAAAATGAGATAGCAAGCGGTCATAATAGTGAAGAAGTTATCAGGGAATATTTCAGGTGTTATTTAATTGATAAGCGTTACGAAGATGGTATTGCCAAGGCAACAGAATTTATTGATAAAGATCCGCAGGCAATTTATTACAGAAGAAGGGGAACATTTTATAACGAAATGGGCAACAGCGAAAAAGCATGTGAAGATGCTGTAACACTAAAAGATAAATTTGGTACCGGCGACTATTGGCAAAAAGAATTTAACTGTCCGGATGTGATGGCACCGGTTAAACCAAGCATGCAACGCACTTATATTTACGAAGTTATTTTTGGAGGTAATACTTACGACTTTAGGGTAACAAACCCTAAAGTGGATATGGATAAAGGCATTTCTTTTAAATGGAAAATGACCGGCGATGTTGGTATTAATGGCGTGGTAAACATCAGCAAAGAGGCCATAGATACTGCCCATGAACAAATGAACAAGTTTAATTTGGCTAATTACGATCTTGATACAAGAACATCTGTTTGGGTAAGCAACGCAGTTTTTAACGAGCTAAAAACAAACGGCGAGGCATTTATGGAGGCAACCAGGGCCAGTGCACAGGTTTTTCAGGTGGTGGCAGAAGATGATCCGTTTTATGTAGTAAAGGTAGATGACCAGGATAAATACATCCGCTGCATACATCTTGTTAGCAGAGACAGAGACGACTCGCAGGAACTGTGGATAAATGATGATCCTAAAAACCCGATCATCTTAAAAATGAAACTTGATTTTTCTATTGAACTGAAACAGATTTTATAAGCTGATTTAAATAATGCTGAATGAAAACTACAAGTGCCGTAACAATTGATCGTGTTACGGCACTTATTTTTTGATAGATAAAAACTAATATGGAATTCATGAAAAAATATATCATTTTACTTGGCCTTATTGCTAATATACAACTGATTTTTGCACAGACAGATACGGCAACCACAGCAGCCGAAAAATATATACGTGCTGCCAGGATTGCATCCAATGCAGCCATTGCCAAAAAAGATGTTGACGGCGTTGCAAAATTCTGGAAAGAAGATTATGTGGAAATTTCCAGCGATGGCAGTTTAATTTCTCGAAAGGAAGCTGTTGTTGCCGACTGGAAGAAAATGTTTGTGAATGATCCTTCTATCCGGTTTGAAAGGCAGTTTGGTACAATTGAGTTTGCCCGTGGCGGAACGGTGGCTATGGAAAAAGGAATACTCATTTATACATCGCCATACAAATATAAAGGTTACTACACAGCACTATGGCGTAAAGTAAACGGAGTTTGGGTTACGCAGATGGAGAATTTTGTATCGGTATTGTAAAGCATATTTTTATTAACCGAAAACGAATGCAGCATTCCACTTTTTTGGAATGCTGCATTATTTTTATAACTTTCAGGATAACCAGTTAAATCACAACTATGCAAAGAAGAACTTTTTTACAACAGTCGG
>JAYSTT010000683.1:0-2034 GCA_043719495.1 Ferruginibacter sp.
GGAACTTACTTTTAACCGGGAACCCATGCGCCGGGATGTACTAAAAGCACTGGCAAAAACAATAGATATTGTTTTTGATGAAAATGCGGCCCCAATTAAAAATTATTATAAAGAATTAAAGGAATTGAATGCAGGGTTGTATAATACCTTTTTATATAATCAGGGCCCTAAATCTGCCCTGAATGTAACAGCAATAAATGCTTACTACGAGGCCGATTCCAAAACTGTAAATGGCTATGAGGTTTTGAATAAATATTTTGATGAACTTTTTGCAACCAATAAAAAAGTGCTGGCATTTGGCGAGGATGTTGGATATATTGGTGATGTAAACCAGGGCTTTAGCGGGCTTCAGGTTAAGTATGGCGAACAAAGGATTTTTGATACCGGTATAAGGGAGTTAACAATAATGGGGCAAGGTATTGGTTTGGCTTTAAGAGGCCTCAGGCCCATTGCCGAAATACAATACCTTGATTATTTATTGTATGGTTTGCAGCCGCTAAGTGATGATTTATGTACTACTCATTTTCGTACAGTTGGGCAGCAGAGTTGTCCGCTTATTGTGCGTACAAGAGGACACCGGCTTGAAGGTATTTGGCATAGCGGCTCCCCAATGGGTATGCTCATTCATGCATTACGTGGTATGTACATTTGTGTGCCTCGCAATATGGTACAGGCAGTGGGAATGTATAATACTTTGCTGCAGGGAAACGATCCTGGTTTAATGATTGAATGTTTAAATGGGTATCGTCTTAAAGAAAAAATGCCATCAAATTTGCTGGCTTATGCTGTGCCGTTGGGTATCCCGGAGATTATTAAAGAAGGAGAGGATATAACATTAGTAAGTTATGGTTCTACATTACGGATTGTAATGGATGCAGCAGAACGTTTACAAAAATTAAATATAATTTGTGAGGTAATTGATGTACAAACCTTACTCCCTTTTGATATCAATCATTCTATTGTGGAATCGCTTAAAAAAACAAGCCGTATAGTTTTTATTGATGAAGATGTACCCGGGGGCGCAGCAGGATATATGTTTAATAAAGTAATGGAAGAACAGAATGGTTATAAATATTTAGATATTGCCCCAAGAACTATAACAGCAAAAGCCAACCGCCCAAGCTATGGCAGCGACGGAGATTATTTTAGTAAACCCAATGCGGAGGATGTGGTGGCAGTGGTAAAAGAAATGATGGGGGAATAGTATTTTTATTGACCCGTTAATAATTAATTTTACAATTAATAATGAAGTTCACACTTTATCAGATCGATGCTTTTACACACAAACTATTTGGTGGTAATCCTGCTGCAGTAATTCCACTAGAAAAATGGCTGGATACAGCGCTGATGCAAAAAATTGCTTTGGAAAATAATCTTTCAGAAACCGTATTTTTTGTTCCCTCATCAACTGCAGGCGCCGATTATGAAATAAAATGGTTTACACCCGAAGTGGAAATTAATTTATGTGGCCATGCTACCCTGGCAAGTGCTTATGTACTGTTTAATATTTTAGGGTTTGATAAAATTGAAATTCGGTTTAGTTCAAAAAGCGGAATTTTGAAAGTTACACAAAAGCATGGTTTAATCTCAATGGATTTTCCCAGTTGGAAACCGGAACGTTTAGATATTTATCCTAATAATCTTACTGAAATATTGGGAGGCCCGGAGATCGTTGGCGTATATCAATACCGCGATCTGTTGGTAGAGTTGATGAATGAAGATGCCGTTAAAAAATGTATACCCGATTTTTCTTTAATGAAAAAGCACATCGATAAAATGATCATCACTGCTCCGGGAAAGGAAGTGGATTTTGTTTCCCGTTTTTTTGCGCCAGGCGCAGGTATTGATGAAGATCCTGTTACAGGTTCGGCACACTCACAACTTATTCCTTTTTGGAGTGAGAAGTTAAGTAAAAATAAAATGCATGCATTTCAATTGAGTAAACGTGGTGGAGAAATATGGTGCGAACAATTAAATGCTGAAAGGGTAACTATGGCCGGCAATTGTATTTATTACATGACAGGAGAGGTTGAT
>JAYSTT010000684.1:0-4923 GCA_043719495.1 Ferruginibacter sp.
CGCATGGGGCTTAACAGAAGCCAACACCGGCAGTGATGCAGGCAATATGAAAACCACCGCCGTAAAAGATGGTGACCATTGGATATTGAATGGTACCAAATGCTGGATCACGCATGGCAAAAGTGGCGATGTGGCTGTGGTAGTTTGCCGTACCGGCGAACCAAGGTCAAAAGATAATTCTACTGCGTTTGTGGTAGAACGTGGTACACCCGGTTTTAGTGCCGGCAAAAAAGAAAATAAATTAGGTATGAGGGCAAGCGAAACTGCTGAAATGATTTTTGATAACTGCCGCATACCGGATGCAAACCGCCTCGGTAATGTAGGCGCAGGCTTTAAACAAAGTATGAAAGTTTTAGATGGCGGACGGATTTCTATAGCTGCATTAAGCTTGGGTATTGCAAAAGGTGCTTATGAAGCTTCAGTACAATATTCAAAAGAGCGCCACCAGTTTGATCAGCCAATTGCAAACTTTCAGGGTATTAGTTTTAAACTGGCTGATATGGCTACTGAAATTGCTGCTGCCGAGTTACTAATTGACCAGGCCTGCTATTTAAAAATGAAAGGCTTGCCCATGACCAAGGAAGCTGCTATGGCAAAATATTTTGCCAGCGAAGTGGCGGTAAAAGTAAGCACCGATGCCGTGCAGATATTTGGTGGCTATGGTTATACTAAAGATTTTCCGGTAGAAAAATTTTACAGGGATAGTAAATTGTGTACCATAGGAGAGGGAACAAGTGAGATACAGAAGTTGGTTATAAGTAGGGAGGTGTTGAGGTAGCTTTACATTTTAAAAAATCACAAAAGCCACCTCAATACTGAGATGGCTTTATATTTGTTTCCAAGGAAATTATTTTTTATCTCCGCTAAACATACCGCTTAACTTATCTTTCACATTATCAAAAACTTCTTCGGCTTTGTGAACTGCACTTTTAGCAAATTCTTCTACTTTTTCGCCAGCCTGGCCAGGTATTACATCACTGATTTTATCCATTATGCTATGCTCCTCATTTTTTGGAGCCGCTGCTGCTACATTTTCAGGAGTGGCTGCAAACATGTTGTCCACTGCTCCCCCTAACATAGGGAATTTTTCTTTTACAAATTCTTTAATAGTCTCAAGGCTTTTGGTTGCCTGCTCTGTGCTGATGCCTGCTTTTTCGGTAAGGCGTGTAATTAATTCCTGCATAATTTTTTATTTTAAATTTTGATATACAAAGATGATGTATTTTTTACTAAATTGGTTGCACTGCAAGTAAAGGCCTCACCCCAACCCTCTCCAAAGGAGAGGGAACTCGAAGTTGGGAGCATTTAAAATTGAGTCATCTTTTTATTTTCATTTTAACTTCATTAAAAATAAAAGTATAAATTTCTTTTCAATCTCCTCCATTTCCCTCCCCTTTGGAGAGGAGAGGTGGGCAGGGGTTTTATTCTGTATCATACCTATCAACCCTTTCAATTCCAGGTAGGGCAATTAATCGGTTCACCAATTCGTCCAACTCCTCTTTATCATGCACAAATATTTTTACATTGCCCATAAATATACCTTCCTTGGCTTCAATGGTCATCGCCGAAATATTAAATTTCATTTCACCACTGATAAGGTTGGTTATTTTATGAATAACACCCACATCATCTAAACCAACAATTTTTAAACCTGTAAGAAAAGAAATTTCTTTATTTTTTGCCCATTTGGTTTTTACTACACGGTGGCCATAATTAGATAATAACCTGGTAGCATTGGGGCAATTGGTACGGTGTATTTTTAATCCTTCTCCGGTGGTAACAAAACCAAAAACATCATCACCGGGTATGGGCTTGCAACAATTAGCCAGGGTGTATTGAATTTTATCACTGCTTTCGCCAAAAATAATAAGCTCAGCATCTTTATCCTTTTTTGTAATTGCTTTTGCATGAACATCAGTTTCGGTTTTTTCTTCAGGCTCGTGTTTTACTGGTTTGGGTAAAAACAGCCTTTCGCCGGATGCTGTAAAATCTTTTAATTCTTTAAGGTCAATTTTTTTAATGGCAATTTCATACAGTAAATCAAGTGAAGAATTTACTTTGTAATACGAAGCCAGTTCCTCCATGTTATGTTGCGTCATCACACCGCCGATGGCTTCCAGTTTTTTTTGTAAAATGTATTTACCATCTTCAGCAACCTTTCTTTTTTCTTCCTTTAAAGTGTCCTTAATTTTTGTTTTGGCTTTTGAGGTAACTACAAGGTTCAGCCATTCCTGGTTGGGTTTTTGTTTGGCACTGGTAATAATTTCTATCTGGTCACCGCTTCTCAGCTTGGTACCTATGGGCACTAATTTGTGGTTTACTTTTGCGCCAATGCACCTGCTGCCCACTGCAGTATGCACACTAAATGCGAAGTCGAGTGCTGTGGCACCGATAGGTAACATTCTTACCTCGCCCTTAGGAGTGTATACATAAATTTCTTCGGCAAGAAAAGAGGTTTTAAAATCCTGCAAAAAATCAAGGGAGTTGGTGTCCTGGTTGCCCAGTGCTTCACGTATTTGGTGAAACCATTTGTCAAATCGGCTTTCATCATCCTTGCCTTCTTTATATTTCCAATGTGCAGCCAAACCTTTTTCTGCAATTTCATTCATGCGTTTGGTACGTATCTGCACTTCCACCCATCTTCCCTGGGGCCCCATTACAGTTGTGTGCAAAGCTTCGTAGCCATTACTTTTTGGGTTACTTAACCAATCCCTTAATCTTTCGGGAGAAGGGTTATAAGCATCAGTGATAATACTGTAAACTTTCCAGCATTCTTCTTTTTCTTTTTCCAGTGAAGCATTTACCAGAATACGAATGGCAAATAAATCATACACTTCTTCAAAGCTCACGCCTTTCTTTTTCATTTTTGTCCAAATAGAATGAATACTTTTTGGACGGCCATAAATTTCAAAATCAAAATCTGCTTTCTCTAAATTTTCTTTCAATGGTCTGATAAAATCATTGATATATTTTGTTCTTTCTCTTTTAGTATCGTTTAGCTTTTGGGCAATGTAGCGGTAAGTATCGGGCTCCATATATTTCATGGCCAAATCTTCCATCTCGGTTTTAATATTATATAAACCCATGCGATGAGCTAAAGGTGCATATACATAAACAGTTTCGCTGCTTATCTTTAATTGCTTTTCCCGTTTCATGCTGTCCAGCGTTCGCATATTATGTAAACGGTCGGATAATTTTATTAAAATTACCCTTGGGTCATCGGTAAGCGTTAGTAAAATCTTTTTAAAATTTTCGGCCTGCTGACTGGTGTTGGTATCCATCACCGTACTTATTTTGGTGAGGCCATCAACAATTTTAGCAATCTCAATTCCAAATTCTCTTTTTATGTCTTCAAGAGTAATATCGGTATCCTCCACTGTATCGTGTAATAAAGAACAAATGGTACTTCTTACGCCAAGGCCAATTTCTTCCACACAAATTTTAGCCACTGCCAAAGGATGCAGAATATAGGGTTCGCCACTTTTACGGCGCATGGTTTTATGTGCCTCTACTGCCATTTCAAAAGCGGTACGAACCAGTTCCTTATCACCCGATTTTAATTTTGGTTTTAAAACACGTAGAAGGCCACGGTATTGCCGGAGAATTTCTTTCTTTTCTTCTTCTTCAGAGAGATTGTATTTTGGTATACCTATTGTTGTTTCCATGTATTAAAACGAATTTACGGAAAACAATTCGTTTCTATTTTTTACAGAAATCCCTTACTTTTGCAGCCCTTAACCGGATGTGGCGAAATTGGCAGACGCACCAGACTTAGGATCTGGCGGAGTAATCCATGTAGGTTCGACCCCTATCATCCGGACGATTTTAGTTAATTGGTTAATTTGTTTAGTAGTATTTAGGTGTAAATACCCAACAAATTAACCAATTAACAATTTAACTAATCAACAACAAAAAATGGCTACAGTAGTAAGAGAAAACATTGGTTTATTGCATGATAAATTAACCGTGAAAGTAAGTAAGGATGATTATTTTCCTGCCTTTGATAAGAAATTGAAAGAATACAGTAAGAATGCCAATATCCCGGGTTTTAGAAAAGGGATGGTGCCTGCCGGAATGATCAAAAAAATGTATGGCGGTTCTATTTTTACCGATGAGGTTATTAAAACTGTAGAAAAGGAATTATATAATTACCTGAATGCAGAAAAACCTGAAATTTTTGCACAGCCTTTGCCATTAACCAATGATGTGGCTAAAATGGATATTAATAACCCGGCTGATTATGAGTTTGGTTTTGAAATGGGATTGAAGCCTGATTATTCTTTAACTGAAATCAGCAAAGCAACAATTACCCTGCATAAAGTAAAAGCTACCGATGCAATGGTGGAGGAAGAAATAAACCGCATGCAAATTAAAGGCGGTAAAATGACAGAGCCTGAAACGGTAGATAACGAAGAAAATGTTTTAAACATTTTATTTAAGGAAAGCGATAAAGAAGGTAATGTTGTGGAAGGAGTAACAAAAGAAAACTCAGTAATACTTAAATATTTAACTGCCGCTACGCAGAAAAAATTTATGGGTAAAAAAGTTGGCGAAGTTGTAACTGAACAATTAAGTAAAGCTTTTGACGAAGATAAACTGGCAATGATAGTGCAGGATCTGGGTTTTGAAAAAGATGATGCAGCCGCCGCAAAAAAATATTTTAATCTTGAAATTGTGAAGATCGGGCTGGTAGAAAAAAGAGAATTGAACGAAGATTTTTTTAAAGAAATTTATCCTGCAAAAGATATTAAAAACGAAGATGAATTAAAGGTTGCTATTAAAGAAGAGATACAACAATATTGGGATGCACAAAGCCGTAACCAAATGCAGGATCAATTGTATCATTATTTAATTGATGAAACCAAAATGGAATTTCCTGCAGATTTTTTAAAGCGCTGGTTGCAAACCGGCGGCGAAAAACCT
>JAYSTT010000685.1:0-4921 GCA_043719495.1 Ferruginibacter sp.
TTTGTGCGTTGCGAATTCTTGTTAAATAATCTGCTATAGGATCAGTAACCATTGTTATTTTAGTTAATTGATTAAATAAATTTTTTCAATGCGATATCCGGTATCGTTGTTCATATTTTAGTTGGTCGTTGATCGTTGCTGGTTTTTACGGCCAACTATCAACCCTTTTTCGACCAACCTGTTTATTACCAGCTTGCTTTTGTAACACCTGGTATTTTACCCTGCAATGCCATATCACGAAACTGGTTTCTGGAAAGACCAAAATGCCTCATGTACCCTCTTGGCCTGCCAGTTAACTGGCAACGGTTTCTTAACCTAACCGGAGATGCATTTTTTGGTAACAAATCCAAAGCGGAATAATCACCAGCTGCTTTTAGTGCTGTTCTTTTTTCAGCAAATTTGGCAACCATTGCTTCACGCTTTCTTTGCCTGGCTTCAATTGATTTTTTTGCCATGTTTTATTACTATTATTTTTTAACGTTTTTAAAAGGCATACCCAATTCTTTAAGCAATTCAAACGCTTCTTCGTTGGTGCCGGCTGTTGTTACAAAAGTGATATCAAGGCCGGTTATTTTATTTACTTTATCAATATCAATTTCCGGAAAAATAATTTGCTCGGTAACACCTAATGTATAATTACCACGGCCATCAAAAGACTTATCGTTGATACCTTTAAAATCACGTACACGTGGTAAAGACACCGATACAAGCCTGTCTAAAAATTCGTACATCTTAACTCCACGAAGCGTAACCCTTGCACCAATAGGCATATTTTTACGCAGCTTAAAGTTAGAGATGTCTTTTTTAGACATTGTTGCCACAGCTTTCTGGCCCGTAACACTTGATAACTCATCAATAGCAATGTCAATCAGTTTTTTGTCTGTTACAGCGCCATTAACACCACGATTTAAACAAATCTTGGTAAGCTTTGGAGCCTGCATTACAGTTTTATAACTGAATTTTTTCATTAAAGCAGGTATCACTTCTTTGGTGTACTTATCTGCTAATCTTGGAGTGTTGGTTGTTGTACTCATTATTTTATTACCTCCCCTGATTTTTTTGAAATTCTAACTAATTTTCCTTCTTCTCTTGTAAGTTTAACTTTAGTTGGCGCTCCTGCTTTTGCATCCCAAAGCATTACATTACTTATAGCAATTGGTGCTTCTTTTTTAATAATACCACCTTTAGTATTTTGAGATGTTGGCTTAGTGTGTTTGGTGATGATGTTTGCACCTTCAACCAGCACTTTGCCTTTTTCTAAAATAATCTCTAACACTTTACGAGGCTTATACTCCAATACTCCTTTATCATTCTTCTGGGCTTTTCCTTCGCCTGAAATAACAATAACTGTATCCCCTTTTTTGATGTTGTATTTTGGTTTAAATCTTGTACTCATTTTTTATCTTTTTGTATCCCGATTGCTTTCGGAATTAATTTTCTTATTTTTTATAATACTTCAGGTGCCAGTGAAATAATTTTCATATACCCCTTATCTCTTAACTCCCTGGCTACCGGCCCAAAAATACGTGTACCCCTTGGCTCGTCAGAAGCATTTAATAATACTACAGCGTTATCATCAAAGCGTATATAAGAACCATCTTTACGGCGCAATTTATTTTTTGTTCTTACAATTACAGCTTTACTAACTGTTCCTTTTTTAATACCCCCAGCCGGCATGGCATCTTTAACAGTTACCACAATCTTATCGCCGATTTTTGCATAATCCTGGCCGCTGTTTCCCAGTACACGGATACATAAAACTTCTTTTGCACCACTGTTATCCGCTACGTTTAATCTGCTTTCTTGCTGTATCATCTTTTTCGATTTTAGATTTTAGATTGTAGATTTTTGATTTCCTTCAATCTAAAACAATATTTTATTTTCTTAATGATTTACACTTTGGATAAATCCGAAATCGTAAATCCGAAATCTGAAATTGTATCTTACTTCACTTTTTCAACCACTTCTACCAGCCTCCAGCGCTTTGTTTTACTTAATGGACGGCTTTCCATTATTTTAACTGTATCGCCGATGCTACACTCATTTTTTTCATCATGAGCATGAAACTTTGTACTTTTCTTTACAAACTTTCCGTAAAGGGGATGCTTTACTTTTCTTTCAACATTAACAGTTATGGTTTTATCCATTTTATTACTGGATACCACTCCTAATTTTGTTTTTCTTAAATTTCTTTCTGGCATTGTTATTAAATTTTAGCTTGCGCCATTTATTCAAACATAATCTGTTCCACTTTCCCATTCAGGGGATAGGAGTATTAAACCCCTAACTGTTGTTTTCTTATTGCGGTTTTCAGTCGTGCAATATCCCTTCTTAATAAACGGATACTTTGCGGATTCTCCAGTGGAGAAATTGCATGAGCGAATGATAACTTTTTTAACCGCAATTCATCTTCCTGAATCTTTGCTTTTAAATCTGCTTCACTTAATCCGCTAAGGCTTTTTACAAAATCAACTTTCTTCGCCATTGTATTATAATTTTCTATTTTCAGTTTTTATTAAAGCATTATTGATTATGCTTCGTAATCGTGTCGAACTACAAACTTTGTTAAGATGGGTAGTTTTTGTGCCGCCAGTGCAAATGCTTCTTTTGCAACCTGCTCGGTAACACCATCACATTCAAAAATAATTCTGCCCGGTTGTACAATTGCCGCCCATCCCTCGGGGTTACCTTTACCTTTACCCATCCTTACTTCAGCCGGCTTTGCTGTAATTGGCTTATCAGGAAAAATCCTTATCCACACATTTCCTTCTCTCTTCATATGACGTGTTAATGCCTGACGGGCACTTTCTATCTGACGATTGGTTAACCAAACACTATCAAGTGCTTTTAAACCAAATGATCCAAAGGCTATAGTTGCGCCACGTTTAGTGTCTCCTTTCATTCTGCCTTTTTGTGTCTTTCTGTGTTTACTTCTTTTTGGTGATAACATCTTACTTCTATTTTTGATTTCAGATTGCAGATTTTAGATTTCTCTTATTCTTCAATCCAATTTCTAATTCTTAAATAGTTTATTGTGCCAGCAGATCTAAAATCATAAATCTGCAATCTTAAATTGGTTGCTTATCTTCTTCCACCTCCGCCACCACCACGGTTTCCACTACCACCGCCTCTTCTGTCTCCGCCACCGCCACCTCTTCTGTCATCTCCGCCTCTTCTATCATCTCTTCTGTCAAATCCACCTTGTCTTTCGCCTGGCCCACCTTCTTTACCGCCACCTGCTACAACATTTGGATTTAAATCCCTTTTGCCTAAAACTTCTCCTTTACAAATCCATACTTTAACCCCTATTTTACCATAAACCGTTAAAGCAAATACATTTGCGTAATCAATATCCATACGTAGTGTATGCAATGGAGTACGGCCTTGCTTAATTTCTTCGCTACGTGCAATCTCTGCACCACCCAAACGGCCACCAACTTTTACTTTAATGCCTTCTGCACCCATTCTTAAAGCAGAAGCAATTGACATTTTAATGGCTCTTTTATAGTTGATACGATTTTCCAATTGACGGGCAATGGTATCAGCAACAATATTTGCATCTAATTCCGGACGGCGTATTTCTAAAATATTGATCTGCACATCTTCTTTACCACATAATTTTTTTAATTCTTCTTTAATCCTGTCTACTTCTCCTCCACCTTTACCAATAATAATACCTGGCTTGGAAGTGTGAATAGTTATGATCAATTTATTGAGGGTACGCTCAATAACAATCTTAGCTATACCACCCTTATTGATACGGGCATTAAGGTAATTTCTGATCTTATGATCTTCAATCAGTTTTTTTGGATAATCCGTTTTATTAGCGAACCAGTTACTATCCCAACCACGAATGATTCCTAACCTGGCACCTATTGGATTTGTTTTTTGACCCATATTACTTAGTTAAATCTTTTATTAATTTTTAGTTGCTTTTGTATCTACAATTACTGTTACATGATTACTACGTTTACGAACCCTGTAGCCACGACCTTGTGGTGCCGGACGCATACGCTTGATAACCCTTGCAGCATCTACCATTATTGTTTTTACAATAAGTGCATTTTCATCACCCCCTTCATTTTTTGATTTCCAGTTGCTGATGGCACTCATTACCAATTTGCGTAAAGGAACAGCCGGATGTTTTGGATTATGTTCCAAAACGGCTAATGCTTTTTCAACCTCCATACCACGGATCAGATCAACCAGCAAACGCATTTTGCGTGGTGATGTCGGGTAATTGTTCAATTTTGCTACTGCTTCCATTTTTTATTTATTTTATCGTTTGGTGTTTGGTGTTTGGCGTTAGCGAACTTTATAACGCCAAACACCAAACGATAAACAATTTTTTTATGCTATCTTTTTACTTGAGTGTCCTCTAAAATTTCTTGTTGGTGCAAATTCTCCTAATTTATGACCAACCATAAATTCAGTTACATAAACAGGAATAAATTTATTTCCATTATGCACTGCAAAGGTTTGTCCTACAAAATCAGGGGTAATGGTACTTCTTCTGCTCCATGTTTTAATAACACCTTTCTTTGATTTTCCTTCAATCATAGCAGCAACTTTTGCTTCAAGTTTTGCTTCTACATAAGGACCTTTTTTTAACGAACGAGCCATGTTTAATTTTAGATTTGTGATTTACGATTTATGATTTTTACATCTTAAATTTTCAATCTTGTTTATTTGCTTTGAAAAATTCAAGGCCATTTTAACTATTTAATTTTTTCTATCCTGACTATTTATTAGGTAATTTTTTTCCGTTTCTTCTTGAAATAATCATTTTATCCGAACCCTTACCTCTTGTACGGGTAATTTCTCCTTTAGCATATTTACCTTTACGGCTACGTGGGTGACCTCCACTTGCCCTACCTTCACCACCACCCATCGGGTGATCTACCGGATTCATCGCTACCGC
>JAYSTT010000686.1:0-2029 GCA_043719495.1 Ferruginibacter sp.
TGCAATAATGGCTCCTGTAAGTGCATAAGGAGAAGTACTATCTACCAGTTTCAACGCTTCTTCAAATTTGTTTTCATCATAAACATATATGGTAAGAACTGGACCGAATAATTCTTCGCACATGGTTATATAATAAGGGTCAGTTGTTTCAATAACTGTTGGCTCAATAAAATAGCCATTGGTTTTATCGCATTTCCCACCAACCCATATTTTTGCTTTGCTGTCTCTTTTCCTTGCCAGTTTTATATAACCTTCCAGCTTATCAAAACTTTTTTCATCTATTACTGCATTCACAAAATTGGTAAAATCCTCTACTGTTCCCATTTTCATGGTCTTAATTTCTGCTACCAATTTCTTTTTTACTTCTGCAGCAATATTGGAAGGAATATAAGCTCTTGATGCAGCACTGCATTTTTGACCCTGATATTCAAATGCTCCACGGGCCAATGCAGCAACCACTACATCAGCATTGGCAGATTTATGTGCAATAACAAAATCCTTTCCACCGGTTTCGCCAACAATACGAGGATAAGATTTATACTTACTCATATTTTCTCCAATCGTCTTCCACATAAAATTAAAAACCCCTGTGCTGCCGGTAAAATGAATACCTGCAAAATCAGGATGATTAAAAATAACATCGCCTGCAGTAGGGCCATCAACAAAAACTAAATTAATAACACCATCGGGCAAGCCAGCTTCTTTTAAAATACGCATAAACATTTGTGCACTGTACACCTGTGTATTGGCGCATTTCCATACTACCACATTACCGCACATGGCAGCAGATGTTGGAAGATTGCCGCCAATAGCAGTAAAATTAAAAGGAGTTAATGCAAATACAAATCCTTCCAGCGGACGGTATTCCATTCTATTATTCATTCCTGCTCCACTAATAGGTTGCTGACGGTAAATGTCACTTAAGAAATGAACATTAAAACGTAAAAAATCGATTAACTCACAGGCTGCATCAATTTCAGCCTGAAAACAATTTTTACTTTGCCCCAACATTGTGGTAGCGTTAATATAAGGACGATATTTGGTAGCTAATAAATCAGCAGCCTTTAAAAATATATTCGCCCTGTTTTCCCAACCCATGTTGGCCCATTTATCTTTTACTTTTAAGGCAGCATTAATTGCTTTAGTTACATGTTTGGATTCGCCGGTATGAAAATGCCCCAGTAAATGTTTACGTTCGTGTGGAGGACGAAGTTCTAAAGTTTTTCCTGTTCTAACTTCTTCTCCACCAATGTACATGGGCACATCAATTTTTTGTTTTTTTAGCTCCGCTAAAACTTCTTTTAATCTTTTCTTTTCTGCCGAACCGGGAGTGTAAGAAAGTACAGGTTCGTTAACTGGCATTGGGTAATAAAAATCTCCGTATTGCATGTGATGATTATTTAAATTGATGATTGATTTTTCTAACAATATTAGTTTTTACTTTTGCCCAATCTTTTTTTCGAAAACATATAGGAGAATTACTTTCTTCGGCACCATCAAAATAGGTTAAGATTTGAGCGACACCAATTGCAAGCATTGGGTCATATTTTTTTTTATACAGAGAAGCTATATCTTCTATTGAAATGAAATCCAAAATTTCATCTATATCCCAAAAGTTTTTTCTTTTAGTTCTCATAAAAATTGCATGAACCTTTGCAGCAGCTATTTCCTTTACACTCCACATTCTAATGTTATCCTCTACAACTATTTCTTCAATCAAAGGAAAAACATGCTTACAAATATCAATTTTAATATTATCAATAAAGCCAAATACTCCCAACGGATTTGTTTCTTTTGACCTTAGTTCGTACCGATCATAAAAATTGCCTTTTAAAACATCGATTACCATTCTTTTATCAAAATCCGTATTTAAGAACAAATCAATATCATCCGATTTTCTATGCCCCAATTGCAAGGACAAAGCAGTACCACCAACCAAATTAAAGGAGGCTAATTCTTTAATTGCCATTAATTCTTTTAAAACCCTGATTGTACCGGGTTCAACTGTTTCAATGTGTAACACCTGAAT
>JAYSTT010000687.1:0-11746 GCA_043719495.1 Ferruginibacter sp.
GATATTCAAAAATGTGTAGTAAAAATGAAAGATGAATTGGAAAAAGCAAAAGAACAGGTTTTAAATGCTTTATAATATATAACTCATAATTATTTTTGCAAGATGGTTTTTAAAAAGAGGAATAGGATAGTTTTTTTCAAAATACAAGTTGCCAATTGTTTTTTGGTATTGGTCTGTTGTGTATTCTTTTTCTCTTGTACACGCTTAAATACTTTTGAGAAAAATATTACTATTCCAAACTACCAATGGAAAAGTGATTTTGTTGCAAAAGGAAGTTGCTCTGTTCCCGATACATCATTGGATTACAATACTTATATAGTATTGCGCCATACCGATGCGTTTAAATATAATAATATATGGCTTAATATTGGTATCCAACCTCCGGGGGATAGCATGCACTTTCAAAAAATAGATATACCACTGGGTACAGATGCTACTGGCTGGTTCGGCTCCGGTATGAATGATATTTGGGAAGTAAGGCAATTACTGGGCATAAAATTTAAAAAGACGGGTGCATATAATTTTTCCATTACCCAAATAATGAGAGATGATCCTTTAGCTGCCGTAATGAGTATTGGTTTTCGGGTAGAAAAGCAATGAATCGGAAAAAATTAACAAACTCAGCATCACAAAACTGTAATCTACTCGTTTTAACAAAACAATTCTTTATTTTGCATATTATGATGAAATTGAAATTCCTTACCATTTTATTCATTATTGTACTCGTAAATAATACCAATGCACAGCGGTACGAGTATGTACAACAGGGAGAATTTGGTGTTACAGCCGGGGCTGCCCATTATTTTGGCGATATAAATACAAGGGCAGCACTAAACAGGCCAAAGCCTGCATTAGGACTTTTCTTCCGCAAGCAATTTGGTAATTATGTAGGTATGCGTATTGCAGCTCACTATGCACAGGTAGGCTACAGCGATACTTACAGTAAAAACGATTACCAAAAAACCCGTAACCTAAGTTTTAACTCTAATATTTGGGAGCTCGCAGTACAAGGCGATTTTAATTTTTTTAAATTTATGCCCGGAGATCCTGATCATCTTTTTACCCCTTATGTAACATTGGGAGCAGGTGTATTTAGTTACGATCCATATGCTTACCTAGATGGGAAAAAAGAATTTTTGCGCCCTTTAGGTACCGAAGGCCAGTCAATTGGTTATAAGGGCAGAAAGCAGTATAGTACAATGGCATTTTGTTTCCCATTAGGTGCAGGAGTTAAATATAATATAAACGATAAATTAAATTTGTCTTTCGAAATTTCACAACGTTTTACAACGACTGATTATTTAGATGATGTAAGTACTACCTATATAGGTTCAGGCAGATTTGCTTTACTACCGAACGGACAGCCTTCAACCGCAGGATTGTTACAGGATCGATCTTATGAATTAGATCCTAATAATATTTTAGGTGTAGAAGGAAGGCAACGGGGATTTAGCAAGCAGCGGGATCAATATATAATTGCCGAGATTGGAATTTCTTTTAATATCAGTAGCTACAGGTGTCCCAGTTCAAACTAAGTTTAAAATTTTTTATTAAAAGCCCCGGAAACTTTCGGGGCTTTTGTTTTGTTCTTAAATAAAATTGCCTATATTTACATTTCCTCCAACTAAATAGGTGATGTCTTACCCCATCATCTTTGTATTCCAAACCAAAGAATAACCAAAGCACAATTCCTTCGAACAACAACAGTAAGAATCCCTTTATTTCTGTGATGAAACCATAGTTTATCTCACCACTTAATAGTTAACTATGGCGTTCATTCGCAACTGCTTTATTGCTGAAGTATTACTATTTTGTATTTTGCTAAATGCAAAAGCACAAAATGTTTATTATCCTGCTCATTCCTCACAATTATTAATGGCAACAGCCGAAGACGCAGCAATGCTTTTACAAAAAGCAGTGGCTGGAAGTCATTTTACTGCAAAAGTTTATAATACTATGCCTGCTTCAGGCATAATTTTTATTTATGATACTACCATTAAAGATAATCAGGCTTGTAAAATAGAATCTAATGGATTTGATCAAATAAAATTATCCGCTTACGGAGATAATGGTTTAGGTTTTGGTATTTATCAATTTTTGCATCAAATGGGTTTTAGGTTTTATCAACCTGGAACAGTTTGGGAAATTATTCCATCACTAACAACAGTGTTTAAAAAATCCGATACTACTTATACCTGTAGCTATAAATATAAAAGCTGGTTTATTAGCGGGGGGCATCGTAAGTGGGTAATGGATAGTAATGGGGCCTATGATGACTGGGAGGGTTATTCAGGGGACAATGGTCATAATTGGGCATTGTATCAACGCCGTAATGGCATGGTAGGTAGTGCAGGTTTCCATGGGCACCGGGATGATATTATGAGTGGTAATTATTTGGCAACTTTACAAAATAACCCTTGTTATGTAGCTAATTTTAATGGTTCCCGGCAGGCCAATATACAATCAGTACCCGATATTTATAATACAACCGCTAAAGAATTATGGGCAAACGCTATAGAGCAACAATATACCCAGTATAAAAATATTATTTTCAGTAACCCAACCGGTTACGCCAACATTTATAATAATATTAAATCGCAGTTAGATAATATTGGTATTGAAGTGCCAGATGGTGGAAGATGGGGAAATTCAAAAGAGAATGAAGTTTGTAGTGCTATAGACTATCCAAAAGAAAGCGATCAGAATTTTACATTAGCTAATTTTACTGCTCAAAAAATACTGGCCAAATATCCTGGTAAACATTTTCAGGTATATGCATACTCAGTACATGCCGATGTGCCTTCAGCATCAATAACCATCAATAAAAATATTGACATTCAATTGGTACCCACTGTATATCAAATGGAAAGTAGTGTCAACGGATTAAGAAATCGTTGGTACAACCGCTACCAGAATATTTCAGAATACCTTTATTTAAACCTTTCAGGCTGGAGCGGAGAAACACCTTCCTTTAACTGGAGCGATTTAAAAAGGACCTTACAAATTGCAAAAGAAAAAAAATCGCAAGGTATAATGTGGGAGGCATCACCTGCAAAATTTGGCAGCCTGCCTTTTTTATTAGCTGCTAATAATTATTTAAAAGAAGATATTGCAGTAGATAGTACGTTAAAAGAATTTTGCAATAATATGTTTGCAGGAGCCAGTAATACCGTGTACAAAATATTTCAAATGTTTGGCGATGAAAAAACAGCTATCGATAAATATAAAATGCAGTTGTATATCCAGTTGCTTAATACCGCAGTACAGCAAACACAAAACGCATCACCAATTGTTAAAGATCGTTTAAGAGAATTAAAAGCCTATTTGCATTACATGGTATTATATTTCGATTTGGCAAATGACGAACAGCAAAAAACTTCAAAATCAGATAAAGATGCTGCAAAATGTATTTACCTGGCCAAAACTAATAAGCTGCAGTTGGTAAACAGTTATTATTTAATAATAAGCATTGTAAGCAAATATGCAACTACCAGCGATTTTTATTTAAAGTATAATATTTTTACCGGAACAGCTTACCAAAACGGAAATTTAGCATTAATATCCAGTGAAGAAATTGACAATAATTTTTTACAGGATTTTAGTAAATTCAGCAACCAACTGGAACAATTTAAATTTGAGGAAGCTGCTTATACAAAAAGCCAGTTTAAAACCGCAAACATTGCGCCCGTTTCTAAAATAAACACCAAACTTATTTATACAAATGGGTTAAACTATTATAACACAACATCATTTAATATTATAGCACCATCTGCCGGAAGTTTTACTATTAAATACACCCCAAGCTTTGGTATGCCGGGTAAAGGGTATATTAATTTTGTGGTTGAAGCAACTGACGAAACACTAAAAATAATTAAAGACTTTTCTTTAGATAATAACAGTACTGCCGGTGCCATTACAATTGATTTGCCAAAAGCAGGAAATTATATTTTGGCTGTAGTATCAAAATTTAAATCTGCTGTTGATTTATCTATTACCACCAATGGAAATTACTTTTATAAAGACGCTGCATTTCTGGGTAATAAAACAGAAAGCTATGCTGCAGATTTATCCAGCCTGCCGGGATATTTTTATATACCCAGTGGCCTCAGCAAAATTTATTTTTTTATTGGCAACAGTTTTGCTTATGGAAGATTTGCTTCTGCAGAAGAAATAAGCAGAACCTTTTTAATAAAAGATAACAACGGCAATCCTGTTCAGGCACGTTTTGGCAATCCTAAAGATTCTTCTTTATTTTATTTAGAAGTACCAGAAGGCGCTGCAGGTAATTTTTGGCAGGCAACAACAATGGCACAGTACAATCTTCAGTTTGTTAACATCAGCAATACACTTTGGTATGCACAGCGTACAGCCTGCAGCAATGCAAATTTTACAGCTGCAATAGTTAGCAAAAACGGTAACTGTTTTACACAATTAACAAGTACAGCAAACGCTGCAAATTTAAATTGGGAAGTAAATGATAAAGGCAGCATTTTAAAATACAGCAATCAATCGGTTATTGATTTGCAGGGCAATATTTCTCTTGATGCTGTTGTAACATTAAATAATGGCACAAGCTGCAGTTATACCAAACGTCTTGGAAATGACCCAAATTATTTGTCTTCTAAAGAAGCCTGTACATTAGGCGCTGTTATTGCAGGCAGAGAATCCAGTGGAGTAAATCCGGTAATGTATCCGAATCCTTCAAAAGGGGTTTTTAATTGTATGCAGAACGGCAATGTTACCACTGCCGATGAAGTTGTAATTTGTAATATACAGGGTATCATTGTAGGCAGTTTTAAAAACGTTAAACAATTTAATATAAGCAACATAGCAGCAGGATTATATTTTTACCGTATTATAATCAAGGGGACCGTGTTTAAGGGGAAAGTGATAAAACTGTAAGATTTCCTCAAAACGCTTATTACAACTAAATTTTATTACTTTTGCAGCCCAAAGTCAGGCCCAGTGCCTGACTAATAGTTTTACGTGTTTTATGAGCCTAAAGGATAAAATAAACATTCAGCAATTACCAAAACACATTGCCATAATTATGGATGGCAATGGCCGCTGGGCAAAAGAAAAAGGCGAAGATCGTTTATTTGGACATTTAAATGGGGTGGAAAGTGTTCGCAATATTGTGGAAGCTGCTGCAGAATTAGGTATACAATACCTTACATTATATGCTTTTAGTACCGAAAACTGGGATAGGCCTGCATATGAAGTAACAGGGCTTATGGAGCTTTTAGTAGATACTATTCGCAAAGAAGTACCTACACTTAATAAAAATAATATTAGGCTCCATGTAATAGGCGATATAAATATGCTTCCAGCTATGGCAAAAAAAGAATTGAACGAAGCCACAATGGAAACTAATGCTAATACTGGCTTGAACCTTATAATGGCTTTAAGTTACAGCAGTAGATGGGAAATTAATAATGCAGTAAAAAAAATTGCCGAAGAGGTAAAACAAAATAAACTACAACCAGAAGATATTACTCAGGAAATTATACAAAACCATTTGTCTACCAGCCAGTTTCCTGATCCGGAATTGATGATAAGAACAAGTGGCGAATATCGCATAAGCAATTTTTTATTGTACCAGCTTGCCTACGCAGAGTTATATTTTACTAATACCCTTTGGCCCGATTTTAGAAAAGAAAATTTATACGAAGCCGTTTTGGATTATCAGAGCAGGGAAAGAAGGTTTGGAAAAACGGGGGAACAAATACAAAAAGAAGCTGCTGCAAATAATGATATTTAACTAATTGGTTCATTGGCATATTTGCCTTTTTGCCTGTTTGCATGGAGGTTTAACAAATAGTTTTAATTAATGGGCTTAATTTGCCGCTCATAAAATACCAATTGATGCACCTTATTTACAAAAGGATTTTTATTATTGTAACCATCGTTTTAGGCAGCCAGTTTGTGACAGCACAAAATGATACTGCCGTATCTGTAAATCCTGAATTACTCGCAATTTTTGATTCAAAAATACCTAAAGAATATACCATTGCAGGTATTACTGTTGGCGGTACCAAGGCATTCGACGAAAATTTAATTATTTCCATTTCGGGCCTTGCGGTAGGGGATAAAGTGCTAATACCCGGTACCGACGTTTTTGGCAAGGCCATTAACAAATTATGGAAACAAAAACTAATTTCTAAAATTGAAATTTCGTTTACAAAATTATCAGGAAGAGACTTATATGTTCATTTTGAAATAACAGAAAGGCCCAGATTGGCAGAGTTTAAATTTTTTGGGGTTAAAAAAGGCGAGAGGGATGATTTGGAGACCAAAGTAGCACTTGTAAAGGAAAGAGTTGTTACCGAGGAAATGAAGTTGAGTGCAATGGAGGCTATCCGAAAGTTTTATTTTGATAAAGGTTACCGCAATGTGGATATAAAATTAAAAGAAGAGATAGTAACCACATTAAACAATGCAGTTTCTTTAACTTTCTTTATTAACAAAGGCAACAAAGTAAAAATTAATTCTGTAAATTTTAGTGGCAACGAATCTCTTGCCAGGCAAAAGCTTAAAAAACAAATGAAGGGGACAAAAGAAATGCCCCGGTTTACTTTATACCCTATATCTGTAAAAAATCCTTATGGCGATACTGCAAAAAAATTATCGTTTAAAGAATATATAAACGATGCCGGATTTCTTTCTATTTCTAAAACAAAAGAAATTATAGACCCCTACGTTCGTTTAAAATTAAGCTCAGGAAAATTCAGCGATAAAAAATTTACAGAAGATAAAGAGCATGTACTGGATTATTATAACTCTCAGGGTTACAGAGATGTGGTAATAGTGGGCGATACTGCTATTTATGATATAAAAAATAACCTCAATATTTTTCTAAAAGTAAAAGAAGGCAGCAAATACTATTTTGGCGATATTGTTTTTAAAGGGAATACCAAGTATTCCGACTCTATCCTTAATGTTATACTGGGCATTAAAAAAGGTGATGTATATAACCTGGAGTTATTAAATAAAAGGCTTGGCAAACAAATTTCTGCCGAAGGCGGAGATATACAAAGTTTATATATGGATGACGGGTATCTTTATTTTAGGATAGATCCTGTGGAATCAGCTGTATATAATGATACTATTGATTTTGAAGTAAGAATGACTGAGGGTTCACAGGCTACTTATGGAAACATTACTATTTCAGGAAATGATAAAACAAAAGATTATGTTATACGCCGGGAGCTCAGAACAATACCAGGCGAAAAATTTAATCGGCAGGATATCATTCGTACACAGCGGGAACTCGGTCAGCTTGGATTTATAAATGCAGAAAAAATTAATCCAAACGTAGTACCCAATGCTGATAATGGTACCGTAGATATTAACTGGGAGATTGAAGAAAAATCTGCAGATCAGTTAGAACTCTCTGCAGGATTTGGCGGTGGTATTGGTTTAACAGGAACATTAGGTATTACTTTTAATAATTTTTCTATAAAAAATATCCGCAAAAAATCTACCTGGGATCCCCTGCCATCCGGTGATGGGCAAAAGCTAAGTGCAAGAGTACAGTCAAATGGTAAAGCTTTCCGTTCTTATAATTTTTCTTTTACCGAGCCTTGGTTGGGAGGAAGAAAACGTAACTCATTTACTATTGGGTATTCAAATACCAGATATTCAAATGCGTACAATCAGTTTACAGGTCAATATTGTAAATCCTGCGGTGATACATCTTATGTAAAAACAAGCAGTTTTAGTATTTCGCTTGGTAAACAGTTAAAATGGCCTGATGATTATTTTAACTTAATTTATGCGCTAAACGTACAGCAATACAAACTAAAAAATTATCCAAATATATTTGCAGGCTTAAGCGATGGAACCTCCACCAATGTAAGTTTGAAGATTGCATTGGTTCGTAATTCTGCCGGGCCTAACCCAATTTTCCCAACAAGCGGTTCTAACTTTTTGTTAAGCGGCCAGTTTACATTGCCTTACTCAGCTTTAGGTATTGCCTCTGGTTCGGCCAATAAATATGAATTACCTGAGTTTCATAAGTGGCGTTTTAATGGAGAGTGGTATGTACCTATTGGTAGGGCAAGAGGTGCTGAGCATAACAAACAATTTATACTAAAAGCCGCTGCTAAATATGGTTTTATTGGAAGGTATAGTAATAATCTGGAAGTTTCTCCATTTGAACGTTTTCAATTGGGAGATGCAGGTTTAAGTAACAATTTTGCCTTACTGGGTTATGATATAATTGCACATCGTGGTTATCCGGTTTACTCATCATCTAATCCAAAAATTAATCCCGATGGCGGCACTCCAAGCCAGTATTTTACCATCTTTAATAAATATACAATGGAATTGCGCTATCCGTTTAGCACCAGTGCCAGCAGCACTATTTATGGTCTGGCTTTTTTTGAAGCAGCAAACGGCTGGTACGATTTTAAAAGTTACAACCCTTTTAAATTACGTCGTTCTGCAGGTGTAGGTATGCGTTTCTTTTTGCCCATGTTTGGTTTACTTGGGTTTGATTATGGTATAGGGTTTGACAGATATAATCAATCGGGTGGATTAAAAGGCGCAGCTAAATTTACATTTATGTTAGGCCAGGAGCCTGAGTAATATTTGATAATTAAATAATTAATAATGAAAAAGATTTTTTTGTTTGTGGCTTTCAGCTTGTTACTTGCGGCTGGCTCATTTGCACAGCGCTACGCAATTATTGATTCTAAATATATTTTGGAAAAGCTGACTGACTATAAAGATGCCCAAAAAAAACTGGACCAGTTTAGTGAACAATGGCAGCAAGAAATTGACCAGAAGCAGGTATTGGTAGATAAGATGATTAAAGAATATGATGCCGAACAGGTAATGCTTAGCGATGAGCTAAAAAAGAAAAGGGAAGATGAATTATATAATAAAGAAAAGGAATTAAGGGATTTGCAAAAGAAACGCTTTGGTTTTGAAGGGGATCTGTTTAAGAAAAGACAGGAATTGATAAAACCTATACAGGACAAGGTTTACAATGCGGTACAAAAATTAGCAGTTGAAAAACAATATGATTTCATTTTGGATAAAAGTGAAGGAATTACCGTTATCTTTGCCGACCCTAAATTGGACAAGAGTGACGATGTGCTGAAAAATCTGGGTGTTAAATAAAATGTTAATTCTGGCCTGCTATGCAGCCAAAATCATAAAAAAGTAAACTAAGTAATAAATAAACATTAAAAAAACAATGAAAAAATTAATCGTAGCAAGTGTAATGGCGTTAGGGTTTTTAGGTGCCTCAGCACAAACAAAAATCGGGCATATCAATTTTGAAGAGCTAATGAGTGCTATGCCTGAATTGGCAAAAATAGAAATCGAGTTAAAAGAATATCAGACCTCATTGGCAGAACAAGGACAGGAAAAAAATAAAGTTGCAGATGATAGAGCAGCGCAATTTGTAAAAGATTCGGCAACATTTTCTGAAAGTAAAAAAGAAATAATAAGGGGAGAAATTATAAAGCTTTATCAGGATGCGCAAAACTGGCAACAACAAGTTGCACAGGAAAAATACAATCAAAAAGCACAGGAAAAAGTAATACCTGTTCGTTTAAAAGCAATTGAAGCAGTAAAACTAGTTGCAAAAGAAAATGGGTATGCTTATATAATTGATGAATCGAGCAATGCACTAATAGTTAGCCCTCCGGGCGATGATATACTTGCATTGGTAAAAAAGAAATTAGGGATTAAAGATCCTGTTCCTGCTGTGCCAGCAAAGCCGGCAGCTCCAAAAACCTCCAACTGATTTACAAGTAATCTATATTTACAAAAAGCCATTCTTTTTAACGGGATGGCTTTTGTATTTTTGGTATATGAATAAAAGCCCCATTGGTGTGTTTGACAGTGGCTACGGTGGTTTAACTGTTTTAAAAGAAATAGTGGAGCAGTTACCGCAATACGATTATTTGTATTTAGGCGATAATGCCCGTGCACCTTATGGCACCCGAAGTTTTGAAACGGTGTATCAATATACTTTGCAATGTGTACAATGGTTTTTTAGCCAGGGTTGCTCTTTAGTAATTCTTGCCTGTAATACGGCTTCGGCCAAAGCATTACGAACCATTCAACAAAATGATTTGATAAAAATTGGGGTAGATAAAAGGGTTTTGGGGGTCATCAGGCCTACAACAGAAATTATTGGTAGCTTTTCCAAAACCAATTGTGTGGGTGTATTGGGAACTACCGGGACTGTGCAATCCAACTCTTATCCAATTGAAATTGAAAAATTTTATCCTGAAGTTAAGGTTTACCAGCAAGCCTGCCCCATGTGGGTACCGCTCATAGAAAATAATGAATACCTCGATAAAGGGGCCGATTATTTTGTAAAAAAAGATATTGATCACCTGTTGGCCCAATCACCAAATATTGATACTGTTTTATTGGCCTGTACCCATTATCCTTTGATGACTGATAAAATAAAACAGTTTATACCTCAGGATATAAAAGTAATATCCCAAGGTAAAATTGTGGCCGATAGTTTGAAAGAATATTTAAAAAGGCATACTGAAATTGAAGGGAAATGCAGCAAAAATGGGCAAATTACCTTTTATACAACAGATTCAGCAGCAGATTTTGACAGCCATGCCGGTAATTTCTACGGCAAGCCTGTAAAATCAACACATTTAGTATTATAGGTAGAAAAACTTTCAATTTTCAGCCCTCAACTTTCAACATTTTCCCTTACTTTTGCCGTCCTTTCACAATCCCCGGGAATGGTGTCCTGATGGATGTTTTGGAAAAATTATTTTGTAAAAGGAAAAACTTAAAACAATGCCAGGTAAAAAAAGAACGTATCAACCCCATAAACGCCGCAGAAAATCGGTACATGGTTTTCGTAAACGTATGGAAAGTGTAAACGGACGTAAAGTTTTAGCAAGCCGCAGAAAGAAAGGACGCCATAAACTTACTGTTAGCAGCGAACACGGCGATAAAAAATAAAACAGCAGTTTCTTAAATGAAATTTGTTTAAAATAAATTAGTCCTGCTTATCGGCAGGACTTTTTACTTTTGAAGTATTGGAAAAAAAATTACGATATACCTTTGGTAAAAAAGATAAGCTTAAAAGTACCAAAAAAATTAAGCAATTGTTTAAAGAAGGAAAATCATTTTCTGTTTTTCCATTTAGAGTATTGTATCTGAATGCTCCTGATCCTGCACATCTTGAAACCGCTTTTAGCGTAAGCAAAAAATATTTTAAAAACGCCACTGACAGAAATCGTATTAAAAGATTGATGAGAGAAGCGTGGCGTTTACAACAAAATTCCATGTGGGATAAATTAAAAGAAATTAACAAAGGAGTTGCTGTATTTATTATATACACAGGAAATGATTTGCCGGAGTATAATTTAGTTTTTGAAAAGATTACAGCAGTAATTAAACGGCTGGTAAAAATTTGCAATGAAACTATTATTACAAATATGTAGTTTTCCTTTTATTGTATTAATAAAATTATACCAGTGGATAATTTCTCCGTGGCTGGGCAATAAGTGTCGTTTTACACCTACCTGCTCTCATTATGGTATTGAAGCATTGAAAAAATATGGACCTTTAAAAGGTTTGTGGCTAACCATTAAGCGAATCTCAAAATGTCATCCCTGGGGTGGGCATGGTTATGACCCCGTTCCATAAATACCATCATCTTAATAAAATAGCTGTAACCATTTAAGATTACAGCTACTAATTTAAGGCGTTGAATAAAGTTATAATTGTATAAGAGTGCCAATGAAGCTAAATA
>JAYSTT010000688.1:0-2024 GCA_043719495.1 Ferruginibacter sp.
ATCTTTTGCATACACTGTGCAGGGGTTATAATAATTTCCTTTTATTGTGCTGTTGGTTCCCCTGTTGCCCAATACAATATCCATATCGCCATCATTATCAATATCGTTTGTTTTTAAACAATACCACCAACCGCTAAATTCATCTAAGCTAATAACAGTATCTTTTTGTGTAGATGGGGAAATAAAACTAACAGTTTGTTGTTGTTTAAATATACCATTTTGCATTTTATAAATAGTTGGTGGCATCCACTCCCCTGCAAGGGTTAATTCTTTTTTTCCATCGCCATCAATATCAGCCCACGATGCACAATTTATTACACCCGGTTTATTTAATTCTTTTGCTGCACCGTTAGTTATATTGGTAAATATGCCTTTATTATTTTGTAATAGCATACTGTTATCTGCCTGCGGAAATTTACCAGGCAATACATGCCCGCCAATAAATAAATCCAAATCACCATCATCATCATAGTCAAGTGCTGTTACGCAGGAGCCATTGAAACCTTCGATGGGTAATGCTTTAGTTGCTTTTGTAAAATTGCCTTTACCATCATTTAAATACAACCTATCCTGGTATAAAATATTACCTGCATCAAACTCTGCACCACCGCTTACTACATATAAATCATTATCATTATCGCCATCTGCATCAAAGAACAGGGTGCCCATATCTTCATAAGCCTTATCTGCAGTAAATGCAGGTTGCTTTTTTTCTGTAAAAGAGCCATCAGTATTTTGTATCATCAACTTACCTTCACTACCTACAGCTCCACCAATAAAAATATCCTGCTTACCATCGCCGTTAACATCGGCTGTGGTATAGTAAGGGCCTTTGCGGCTGCATTTATAAGGTATTAAGGGTTCTCTTTTAAAATCAATATAATCGTTTTCGGCCTGGGTATATTTAATTTTACCTTGGTTAGTGATATCGGTAAATAAGGCAGATTTTTTTTCTGCAAGTTCCATATTTGGTTTTGCATCTGCTTCATAAACTGTTAGCACCTGGTTTGTTTTTACATTTTGTAAAATAATTTTTTTAAGAGATGGAAATGTTATTTCAACCTTTGGAATAATTGTTTCTGATGCTGTACCAAAATGCAATATATGCTCCATGGTTGATAAAAACCCACGTTGCGGATTATAATGCTGTACCTGCACCTGTCCTTTAGCATTAGTTAATTTTACAGTTACTCCATAAACTTCTTCAACCGAAGAGGGTGATTTTAAAAAACGAAAACGTAAGTAATTGGCATTGGCATTATTATCGGCAGTGCTGTTTCTAAAAACAAAAGCTTCATCATCTACATTGTTTACCACTAAATCTAAATCGCCATCATTATCTAAATCGGCATAAGCTGCACCACTCGAAAATGATGGCGGTTCATCCATCCACACATCAGTATATTTATCAAAAGTTAAACTGCCATTATTGTGGTATAAATAATTTTTTGTTTTTACAGAGGGTATGCTTTTAAGCCAGGCATCTAAATTAACCCCTTGCCCCCTGTTCATTGAGTTTATAACAGAATCCAACACAAAAACTTTGTAATCCCAATCAGTAATATCCCGTTTTATGCCATTGGTTACATAAATATCTTTCCAGCCGTCGTTATCAAAATCGGCCAACAAGGGTGCCCAGCTCCATTCTGTTTCTGCAACCCCTGCATAATTGGCTATTTCGCTAAAAGTTCCATCTGCATTATTAATTTGTAAACTGTTTCGGGGATATTGGTAAAATAAATTAAACTTCAGCATCAGCTGAAACTTATCGTAGTTCTGGTTTACTGCAAACAATTGTTTTTGCCTTGTTGGTTCTTCCACAGCCATATCCACCACAAAAATATCTTCAAGCCCGTCATTATTTATATCTGCAATATCAGATCCCATTGCCGAAAAGCTACTGTGATTTAAATAAGCAGTTAGTTTATCAGTAAACGTTCCGTTTTTATTATTGATAAAAACAAAATCCGGTTTATTAAAATCGTTGGCTACATAAATATCTGTCCACCCGTCATTATTAATAT
>JAYSTT010000689.1:0-4904 GCA_043719495.1 Ferruginibacter sp.
AAATAATTTCTCTAAATAGGCCATAATCTGAGGCACAACTGCTTCTACTTGCGGATATAAATAACTGCCCTGATTGTGTAAATAATATTCAATGGTTTCAATAATATTTTGTTGCGTTTTTTCACCAAAGCCTTTATATAATTTTAATCGGTTTTCCTGGCAGGCATATAACAATTCACCCACACTTTCTATTTCCATCTCTTTCCAAATAGTATGAATTTTTTTAGGCCCAATACCTTTTATGTTCAGTAATTCAATAACACCTGACGGCGTTTTATTGATCATTTCCTGCAATATTTTTAATTCGCCTGTTTGTAAAAGTTCAATAATTTTTTTTCCGGTTGATTCACCAATTCCTTTTATTGTACTGATTTTTTCAACAGCAGTGTTGCTTAATTGTTCGGGTAAATTTTCAACATAGTATGATGCAATTGCATAAGTTTTTGCTTTAAAACTATTTTCGCCATGTATGTCCATTAGCTTGCTTAAAAGAGAAAAATTTTCGGCAATTTGGTAATTATCCATATTTCAAAAGTAATAAAATCAAAAATAGGGGAGCCGGAAGTTTTTAGAAAATCAGTTAAAACGACCCCTTGGTTTTATAAAATTGAATATTTTTTTTAAATATTTGAGACATTTAAAAAATAAAAACTTAATGAAGTGCCATAATTTATTTTTATTTTTTATTTTCTAAAACAAATATTAAAAATTACAAATTGATATAAAGGGTTAAAATAAATTAGAAAAGTAATCCTTTGTAATATAGTACCACAAAGGGTTACAAAAGAAAAAGCCCCGGTAAAATTACCAGGGCTTTCGTATTTTTTTGCTTTAAAAAGCAAAGCTTACTTTTTCTTAGCAGCTTTTTTTGCAGCTTTTTTAGGAGCAGCTTTTTTTGCAGCTTTTTTAGGAGCAGCTTTTTTTGCAGCTTTTTTCTTTGTTGCCATTTTTTTAAATTTAATTGGTTAGTAAATAATACTTAAAAATAGAAATATTTCTTAAACTAACAAAAAAAATTAAATATTTTTTAAGCCGTAGCCTCAACAGCATTGACAGAAACTATATTTCTATCAGCTTTTGTTTTTCTGAATTCTACCAATCCATCAGTTAATGCAAAGATGGTAAAGTCTCTTCCAACACCAACATTTTTACCGGGATGATAAACTGTACCACGCTGACGAATGATAATATTACCTGCAAGAACTGCCTGACCACCATAAATTTTTACACCTAATCTTTTGCTTTGTGAGTCTCTGCCGTTTTTTACGGAACCTTCACCTTTTTTGTGTGCCATGTCAAATTGTTTATTAGTTAATTAGTTTAATAGTTTATTGGTATGTGATGGATCAAAATGTTTTTTGTATTTAACTAATAAACAAATTAACCAATCAACCAATTAACCCTTATGCTATTGCTGTTACTTTAATGTGAGTGTATTGTGTGCGGTGACCGTGTTTTTTACGGAAACCTTTTCTTCTTTTCATTTTAAAGGCAATAACTTTTTCACCTTTGATCAGATCGGCTATAATTTCTGCTTTAACCACAGCTTTAACATCCGACCCTATAACAACTTTACCGTCGTTATCTGTCATTAATACTTCTGCAAATTCTACCTGGTCTCCGGTATTACCTGCAATGTGAGGCACATATAAGCTGTCGCCTGCTTTAACTTTAAATTGCTGACCTGCTATTTTTACTACTGCTAACATAAATATCCAAAATTTAGGACGGCAAAGGTAGGGATTTTAACTGTAAATTGATACAGAGAATTAGAAAAAATATATGCCTGGAAATGGATGAGTTTTAGTCAAAACAGACATTATGACTTGAAAACCAGTACTAAACAATTCCTTTGTGGCCATAAACTATATATATTCGCTCATTATTATGCAATATTTAATACGCTTTATTCAAGCTGTTTTTACTATTTACGCCTTTATTATATTTGTAGCATTTCTTCTATTGATTTTTCCTTTGGTAGTAATAGCTTCTTTCTTTGGAAAAATAAATGGAGGCAATTTTATCTATAAATTATGCCAAATATGGGCCGATTTCTTTTTATTTCTAATTGGAATAAAGCAACAGTATATATATGAAAGCAAACCTGACTACAATAAACAATATGTTTTTATATTTAATCATATAGCTTATTTGGATATTCCTTTATTAATGAAAGCTATCCGAAACCAACACTTCAGGGTTTTAGGGAAAGCAGAGTTGGCAAAAATTCCCATATTTGGTTTTTTATACAGGACTACTGCTGTATTGGTTGATAGAAACAACGCCAGCAACCGGGCTAAAAGTGTGCTTCAATTGAAGAGCATTATTAAAAAAGGAATTTCAATAGTACTAAGCCCTGAGGGTACATTTAATATGACACACCAACCCTTAAAAGAATTTTACGATGGTGCTTTTAGAATTGCTATTGAAACACAAACACCTATTAAACCTATTTTATTTTTAGATGCTTACGATAGAAATAATTATAAAAGCCTTTTTTCACTTACTCCCGGAAAATCGAGAATTGTTTATTTAGAAGAAATACCTGTAGAAGGATTAACAATACATGATGTAAAACATTTAAAAGAGAGAGTGTATAAAATAATGGAAGAAAAATTAATAGAATATAAAGCCAGTTGGATAAAATAGTTGATAGTTAATACAGAGCAAACTAAGTTAATATATTTGCTGACGGTTCCAAAATTGTGAAATTTTATATTCCATTTGACAAACTACGATAACATATTATTTACCGAATCATCTTCCGGCCTATGGGCCGAAATAATTTTGCCTTTGGCATTGCCCCAAACATATACCTATTCCATTCCGGTTGAATTAATTGATAAAGTAAAACCAGGTTGCAGGGCAGAGGTAGAATTGAAAAATAAGAAATATGCCGGTGTAGTAAAAAGTATTCTTGATAAAGAACCTGTTTATCAAACTAAGCCAATAAAAAATATATTAGATGATGAGCCCATTTTGTATCCACAGCAATTACAACTTTGGCAGTGGATGGCACAATATTATATGTGCAGTGAAGGGGAAGTAATGGCTGCAGCACTGCCTGCACATTTTAAATTAAGCAGCGAAACCATTTTATTGTATAACGATGAAGCAGGGGATGATTTTTCGCATTTGGGGAACGAAGAGTTTTTAGTGGCAGAAGCATTGCTGATAAAAAAAGAATTGCGATTATCTGAAGTGCAGCAAATACTGGATATTAACCATGTTTATCCTGTTATAAAAAAACTAATAGAAAAAAAAGTGTGCTTTGTTTGGGAAAGCCTGGATGAAAAATACAAAGCCAAAAAAGAAAATTATGTATTGTTAAATCCTGCTTTTAATAACGAGGAAGAACTAAGTAAAAAATTAAACGACTGGAAAGGTGCACCAAAGCAAATGGAATTGCTTTTGGCATATTTGCATTTGGAAAAAACAGATGGCGATGTTTTACAAACGGCGTTATTAAAAAAATCGGGTGCCACTACAGCACAATTAAAAGGGCTGGTTGATAAAAATATTCTTTGGGTAGAAAAAAGAAGTGTGGACAGGATTAAAACATTACCAAGAAGTGTAGATGTTGATTTTGAATTTAGTGCCGCACAGCAGGAAGCCAGTGACTCAGTGGCAAAAAACTTTGAGACCAAGAACGTTTGTTTATTACATGGCGTTACCAGCAGTGGTAAAACACAAGTGTATGTAAAATTGATGGAGCAATATTTTAAACAAGGCAAACAAGTATTATACCTGCTACCCGAGATTGCCCTTACTGCACAAATTATAAGAAGACTGCAAAAACATTTTGGCGGTAACATTGCTATATACCACTCTAAATTTAATAATAACGAACGAATAGAACTGTGGAATAAAATACGGACAGGCGAAGTGAAAATGGTGCTGGGTGCAAGAAGTGCATTGTTTCTTCCTTTTAAAAATTTAGGATTGATAATTGTTGATGAAGAACACGATTCTTCTTACAAACAACAAGACCCTGCGCCACGTTATAATGCAAGGGATGCGGCCATTTATTATGCCAATATTTTTAACGCACAAGTTTTATTGGGCAGTGCAACCCCATCAATTGAAAGTTACTTTAATGCCACTAACGATAAATACGCATTGGTAGAATTGAATGAACGTTTTGGCGGTATCAAATTACCATCTATAGAAATTATTGATGTGCGGCAGGTGGCGCAAAAAGGTAAAGTGATGATAAGCCCCCAATTAAAAGAGGCCATGCAACAGGCGCTGGATGCAGACAGGCAGGTAATTTTATTTCAAAACCGCAGGGGTTATAATCCCTATTTAATTTGTGGTGCATGTGGTTTTATTCCACAGTGTGAGTATTGCGCTGTATCATTAACATTACATAAGTTTAGTAATAAATTACATTGCCATTATTGCGCCAGCCAGTATCCTAAATTAATTACCTGCCCGGCTTGTGGTAGTAATAATTGGTTAGAGAAAAATTTTGGCACCGAAAAAATTGAAGAGCATTTGGAAGATGAATTTCCAAAAAGTAAAATTGCCCGGATGGATGTGGATAGTGTAAGGGGAAAAAAAGCACACGATAATTTGATACAATTATTTGAACAACATAGATTAGATATTTTAGTGGGTACACAAATGGTGGTAAAGGGTTTGGATTTTGATAAAGTAAGCCTTGTAGGAATTTTAGATGCAGATGGATTATTAAGCTTTGCTGATTTTAGGGTTAATGAAAAGGCATTTCAATTAATGGAGCAGGTGAGTGGCCGTGCAGGCAGAAAAAAAGAACAAGGCAAGGTTATTATACAAGCTATCCGCAGACCTCGCCAGCGACAGGCGGAATTAAAGCACTGGTAGCGCATCACTGGAATCAGGTAGCTCAGCGATCGCTCAATGGGCTTGCGCTGAATGCGTTG
>JAYSTT010000690.1:0-2021 GCA_043719495.1 Ferruginibacter sp.
ATAGGTTCCATGGTTTTCAGCTGCAAAAACTTCGTCCTTTGCATCCATCTGCTGATACTTTTTTAAAGCCTCAAAAGCCTCATCTTTTAATTTTAAAGCATCGGTGGCATTTAAACCCGAGTCTTTGGAAGATGTATTATATATTCTTCCTTTGTAAAACCAGGCAAGAGATTTGGAGGCATTTTTAGCTTCTGATAAAAATTTATCGATACCCTCTTTTGCCTTTTTGTTTTGCTGCAAAAGCATAAATTTATTAATCTCATCAAGAGTTTGTGCAAAACCAGCCATGCCTGCAAAAAGCAACATAATAAAAAAACAATATTTTTTCATTCTATTTAATTTTAGATGATAAAGATATTAGTTAATTGCTAATCAAGAGGAATTTCTACCCAATTTTTCATAAACCATGCCATAATTTTATTCCTCAAAATAAAGACGATAAAAAAATTAAAGTTGGTTAAATTGCAGTGCTTTTAACAAAATTTTGATTTCACAAAACACCATACAGCAAATACTCAGCCGCATAGATATTGTGGAAATTGTGGGTTCATTTGTAAAACTAAAAAAAAGGGGTACTAATTACATTGGCCTTTGCCCTTTTCATAACGAAAAATCACCTTCTTTTACGGTATCTGCCACTAAAGAAATATATAAATGCTTTGGTTGCGGCCGCAGTGGCAATTCAATAAGTTTTTTAATGGAGGCTGAAAAATACAGTTATGCTGAAGCCCTGCGCTGGCTTGCCGCAAAATATAATGTAGAAATTGAAGAAACAGAAACCAGCCCGGAATATAAACAACAGCAACAGGTTGCCGACAGCCTTTATATTATTAACAACTTTGCACAAAAATTTTTCAGCAATGCACTGGTAAATACTGATGAAGGCAGGGATATTGCCTTAAGTTATTTAAAGCAACGTGGTTTTAGGGAAGAAATAATTAGTAAATTTCAATTAGGCTTTAATCCGGAGGCAAGAGACAGTTTTACAAAAGAAGCTTTGGCCAATCAATACAATTTAGAATACCTGCAAAAAAGCGGATTGGTAAATATAAAAGAAGGCAATGCCTATGATAATTACCGGGGAAGAATAATTTTTCCCATACATAACCAAAGTGGAAAAGTGCTTGGTTTTGGGGCAAGAATTATTAAGAACAACGATAAAGCACCTAAATATATTAATACTCCGGAAAATGAAATTTATGTAAAGAGTAAATTGTTATACGGTTCTTATTTTGCAAGGCAGGCTATTGATAAAGCCGATGAATGCTTACTGGTAGAAGGTTATACCGATGTGGTAAGCCTGCACCAGGCAGGTATAGAAAATGTAGTGGCAAGTGGCGGTACGTCTTTAACACCCGACCAACTGCGGCTAATAAAAAAATATACTAACAACCTTACCATAATTTACGATGGTGATAACGCAGGTATTAAAGCAGCACTTCGTGGGCTGGATTTAGCCTTAGAAGAAAGCCTGAATGTAAAATTGGTTTTAATACCCGATAAAGAGGATCCCGACAGCTATGTAAATAAAGTGGGTGCTGCTGCATTTGCCAATTTTATTGCAGAGAATAAACGGGATGTTATTTTATTTCAGTTGGATATTGCATTAAAAGATGCCGGCAGCGACAGCAATAAAAAATCAATTATAGTAAACCAAATTGCCGAAACCATTGCAAAAATTAATAAGGCGGAAGATTTTACCAAGCAGCAGGATTATATAAAAAAATGTTCCGAAATTTTAAAGATAGAGGAAAGTGGTTTACATGCACTGGTTAATAAATTTATAAGGGAAAAAGTTACCAAGGCAGAAAATCAGTCGTACAGGGAAGAAAGTAAAGATGTAAATGCTTTGCCAACTGAAGCAGAAGATGATGCCCTTGCTTTGTTTAACAAAGACGAAATGCATGAAAGAGCAATGGTAAGAAGTTTGCTGGAGTTTGGACTTAAAGACTGGGATGAAGAACAAAAAGTAGCCGACCATGTTTTTAAAGAGATTGAACAAAACCAATTAGATGAATTAA